>JACRHP010000045.1 GCA_016212005.1 Candidatus Omnitrophota bacterium
AAGAAGATGTTTCAGAAAAACAAAAAATGGATTATGCGAGGCTTGACGTGGATTTACCGGCAGGACCAATAATAGAGGCTGGCGGTCAGCGTCACCGCGATCAGGAACAATCCCATCCATCTGGTATTACGCATTTCTTTTTCCATGGAAACGGGTTCCATACGCCAGTTAATAAGCAGGTAAAACTTCTGCTGCCATCGGATAACCTTGGCCGGATAGCGGGAAATCAAAAAACCAGAGGCGAGTGAAAAAATAACAATTAATACAAAGAATAAAGAAAAAATATTATTCAAGTCTTTGCCTCATCCACATCATGACGCCGCCGGCGGCGATCAGAAGCGGCATGGCGAAAAGGATGACCGCAACTGCCCTTTTCTGCCAGCTGGTCAGATCCAGATTCTCGACCTTGATTTCTTTGCGGTCGATAAACGCCTGATAATCCAGCTCTGATAACCAGTTGAGCACATTAAGCCCCATCTGGGCGTTGCTGTATTGCTTGATAAAAGCGTTACTTAAGAAGTCCGCGTCGGTAAAAACGGCCATGCGGGTATCCGACTTTTCATCACCTTGTTTGGGTTCCCACACGACAAACGCGATCGGGACCGGTCCGGGACGGTCCAATAAATTATCGTATTTGACCAGGAGATTACGGTTGGTCTCCCCCCAGCTCTGTTCCGGTGAGGCCGTCAAAACCAGCGACGCCAGACGGATGGTCGGCCGCCGCTTGCCTAACATCGAGACAGACCGCGGACGGATATAAAACGTGTAATCAAGGCCGCGGACGATCGCCTTGTATTCAGGATAGTTGCGGGTGGCAGGGCTGCCCACGTCGCCGCTCGCGTGGCTGGCCAGATCCACGACAATGTCATCAGCAACCCGCAGACCCCAGCGCGTCAGGATACTGTTTAACGACGGATTTTTATGCAACTCATCCTCCGTCAAAGCCTTGTCCGGGGTGGTGATCACCGTGTGCTCAACAAGCAACAGCGCGTCTCCCCCCGCTTCCAGATACTGCTCGATCATTTGTTCTTCATTGGCCGGGAGCTGTTCCTGCGGCCCGGCGATCACCAGAACATCACAATCTTCCGGGATACGATTTCCCGTAAGGACCAGCCTCCGGCTCTGGATATTATTTTTCTCCATCAATTGTATGAACGTCTTCAAACCGCTATCTTCGTCACTATTGATGTCGTATTCGCCGTGACCGGAAAGGAAATACACATGGCGGACGGCACGGGTCACCTGCAGAAGGGCGTTGGTCAACTGCTCTTCGGTCAAGAGTGTATCCGTAAAATCCACGTCCTTGCGGCCGCTGGCGGACTGGACGATCGCCTTTCTTTCCTTGCCGCTGATGACATTGCCGAACTGGGCGGCGTACCCGATATCGACCAGCGGGTCAAAGATGGCCGTCTTCACCTTCCCCCCCGAAGCGCGCTCGTATTCTTTGAAAAGGTCTTCCAGATACTTCGGCGGCAGGCCGACATAAAAGGTGGTCAGGTCCACAGGGTCTTTCAATTGACGGAGGACCTGGAGCGTATAATCGCTTAAGGTATGCTGCCTGGCCCGCGTCAAATCCAGGCGCCAGGGACAACGGGAAGCGAGATAATTGATCCCGGCCAGCCCCGTCAACAACACGGCGACGATCGCCGCGGCCAAACCGTATTTGCACAGACTGGAAACCCGCACCAGAGGTTTGCCTTGACCACGGTAAAAGAAAAAAGAAAGCAGGAAACATCCCGCCCCCAGGAGCGAAACCAAAAGATCAATGATGCCCAATCGCATCTGGATGTACGCAGAACCGAGCCCCGCCACAAGGAGGGCCGCTCCGGCGCCGAACAAGGCGGGTGTATTGCGGAACACTTTTTTTACCGCCATAACCTGTTCTCCACGCTGATCCTCGCCAGAAAAAGGCAACAAAAAATACCGCTCAGGTAATAAACGACGTCTCCCGGCGCCACAACTCCGACGCTGAAGTTAGCGGCGTGCGTCATGGTGCTGAAATATTGCAAAAACTCCTGCGCCGGAGCACTCACGTATTTAGAAAAAGTTATGGAAAAATAAAGCGAAAATAAAATAGCGTAGGAACTGATGGCGGCGATGACCTGGCTGCGCGTCCAGGAAGAGGCAAGGACACCGACGGCCACGAATAACCCCCCCTCCAGCCACAGCCCCAGGATCCCCGTCGCCGTCGCCGCGCGGTCGGGGTGGCCGAAATATTCGATAACCAGATAATAGACCAGCGTTGTGGAAACGATAAGGCTAAAAAACAGGAAACTGCCCAGGTACTTGCCCACGACGATGGCCGTGTTGGAGGTCGGGGTCGTCATCAGGAATTCCATCGTCCCGGTCGATTTTTCCTCGGCGAAGACGCGCATGGTAAAAAGCGGCACCAGAAAAACAAACATGAATTCCATCACCTGGAACACGTCACGCAGGGTCGCCTCCCTGTTCTGGTCGATGATCATGTAAAAAAAGATGTTGAACACGCTCACCGTGACGACCAGGACGATACAGGCGATCGGCGATTTGAAATACGCGCAAAGTTCTTTCTGGACGATCGTAAAAATTTTAATCATCGGCGCGCTCGGCTTGCGGCGGATTGAGTTCCAGGAATATGTCCTCGAGCGTCAACCCGGGATATTGGCCCAGGAGACCTTTCACCGACTGATCGACGATGATCTTCCCGCGGTTGACGATTAAAATTCGCCGGGCAGTCTGTTCGATTTCAGAGAGAATATGGGTGCTCAAAAGGACCGTACGTTTATACTCAATGTCTTTCATAAGCTTGCGCACCTGCTGGATCTGCACCGGGTCAAGGCCGCTGGTCGGTTCGTCCAGGATCAGGATCTCCGGGTCGTTGATAATCGCCTGGGCGATGCCGATGCGCTGCTTGTACCCTTTGGAAAGGTTGGCGATCAGCCGGTTCTGGACGTACCGCAGCCGGCAGTCGTCCATGACCTTGTCGACGGACGGACGCAGCCGCGCGGGAGGAATGTCTTTGAGGCGGGCGGCGAATTTCAAGTATTCGCGCACCGTCATGTTCGTATAAAGCGGCGGTGTTTCCGGAAGATAACCGATGTTGCGGCGCGCGAAAAGAGAATGCCGGGCAATGTCCTTGCCGGCGATCAACACCTTCCCGGAAGTCGGCGAAAGGTACGATGCCAGAATGCGCATCAGGGTCGTTTTGCCGGCGCCGTTTTTGCCCAGGAAACCAACGATCTCGCCCCGGCCAATCTCAAAGGAAATATCCTTGAGGGCCTCGACTTTCCCGAAATTTTTCGTGAGATTTTGAGCGACGATCATAGGTCAACAAAAGTCCTAAAAAATAGCGCTCAGGCGGGCGCGCACGTAACCCCCCGATTCCGGCGCCGCCTTCCCTTCCCCGTCCCGGTATTTGAACTGACGGTCAAACACCCCGCCGACGCTGACAAGCCCGTTGAAGGATTCCGTGAACTTATGTTCGATCCCGAACCCCGAGGAGACTTCCCGGTATTGAAGGACAACCCCTTCTTGCGCGCCGCGGGTGACCTCATATTCCTCCCGCACGTAATTTATCTCCCAGCGCAGGAGTGTCGCATCATTTAATTTATAAGAAATATTCGGATCGTCAGAGGCGAAATTAAAAGACCAGCGGTCATTGGGCTTGTAAATCAAACCGATCACCGGCAAAATTTTATCTTCATAATCGGGACGCACCGAAACGCCGCCGACCAGGATGAAGTCGTCGTTTTCCTTGAAGATCAAATAACCGCGCAAAGGGGCCCGGAACGCCCCCGATCTCCAGTCCCAGGCGTCGGTATTTAACGTTGGGAAAACATCGAGCCCCATAAAAAACCGGTCGTCGCTGATAAACGGCGCCGGGAACTTGGTGGAAAGCCCGAAGCGTCTCGATTCCAGATGGGAAGGCAGATCGAGCGGGTCGTCTTCATTGATGTCGGTATGCCCGACGTCCAAAGAAAGGTCGACCGGCAGTTCGCCGAACGCTTTCAATTGATAGACGACATTCAACTGGCTGGTGGTAACTTCTATACTGCTGTTGGTCGCCTCAATATCGCTGGAAGCGGCATAACGCGACTGGACGCCGGCGGTCAGCGGCGCTTCATCGGCCGCCGCCGGAAAGACGCACGCGCAAAGGACAAACAACAAACAAAAAACTGCCGCGATATTTTTCATGAGCGCAAGCCGGATGTGGTAGGCCGCGATGCCGAAGGCGACGGCCGCGTTGAGGGAATTTTTCATCCCCGCCATCTCGATCTCGATGGCCGCGTCGCACATCGCAACAAGCGGCGGCGTCACCCCTTCTATTTCGTTGCCGACGACCAGGCACACCGGGCCTGCGGGCCGGAATTCCTGATAGGGGATACTTTGTGTCGTTTGTTCCAGAAGAACGATCTGATAATTTCTCGTTTTGAGTTCCTTCAGGACAACACCGGCATCCGCCTGATATTCCCAGGGAACACACCCTTCAGCCCCCAGAGCGGTCTTGGCAAGCTGGCCGCTGGGAGGATACCCCGTGATGCCGCACAGCCACAATTTTTCCGCGCCGACCCCGTCGCAGGTGCGGAAAATCGACCCGACGTTATGAAGACTGCGTATATTATTTAACACGGCCACAAAAGGAAGACGGTGGTCATCCCTGTTCTCTTTCTGGCGGCGGAGTAACTCCTGGTGGGTCAACTTACGCATCCGGTTTATAGCCTCAACGCGCCGGGGCTTTCGCCAGATCTTCCTTTTGGCCGACATCCCCGCTGACGATCGTCGGTGTCAGGAAGATCACGATTTCCGTTTTAGTCATCTCGTCACTCTGGCTGCGGAAGGCCAGGCCCATCACCGGGATGTCCCCGAAAATCGGGACCTTCTTGGTCGTCTTGATCTTTTCTTCCTTGATCAACCCGCCGATGATGATCGAAACGCCATCCTTGACGGAAACGGTCGTTTCCGCTTCGGAGGTCTCCACGACGGGGATCGTGTTGTTGTTGCTGGTCGTAATGTTGCTCGTCACGGAACTGACCTCCGGCTTTATCTTCATCGTGACAAACCCGTCCTGGTGGATGGTCGGCGTGACGTACAGCTTCACGCCCACTTCAATAAAATTCACGCTCTCGGCCGTCGTGGTCGGGCCGGAGGAAGGGGTCGTCGTCGTCGTCGTGACATACGGCTCGGTGGAACCCACCAGGATCTTGGCCTCCTTGTTGTTGATGGCCGTGATCCGGGGGCTCGAGAGGATGTTGGTCGTCCCCACCGTATCCAGGGCCTCGATCAAGGCCGTGTAATCATCGGTCGCGAGTGTGCCGATCCCCAGCCTCCCGTGTTTGTCTGTGGAGCTCAATATGCTGAAATTCCCCGTCAGGTCCAGGCTGTGGTAATCCCTGACGATCGCTTCCCAGTCAACCCCCATCTTGTGTTCATTGTTGAGGGTGATCTGGATGATCTTCGCCTCGATCAAGACCTGCTTGTCTTTCTCGTCAAAGGCCTCAATCATCTTGCGGATCTTCACCAGGGCCTGCGCCGTGTCCGAGACGACGATCTTGTTGGAGCGCGCGTCAAATTTCATGCTCCCCACTGAAGGTGTGAGCACCTCGCCGACCTTCGTGGAAATCTCTTCGGCCTTGGCGTAACCCAGGTCAAAGACCCGCGTCTCTACGGGGACGTCGATCTTTTTAAGGACCGCCTCCATGGCCTCCAGCTTTCTGGGCTCATCGATCAAAATGACCGTGCCGGATTTGTCGTCGGGGATGATCTTCCCGGATTTTCCCTTTAATTCATTGAGGATCACCACGACATCGGTCGCCTTGGCGAAAAGCAGCTGCTTGATGCGGGTCTCTGTTTCCTGTCCGAATTTGCGGTCATACCTGGCTTCGTAATCCTGGGCGGTCATCACCTTGAAGATATCCCCATCCTTGACATACGCCCAGCCATAGGCCTCCACAATGATCTTCAGCGCGTCCAGGACGCCGATATTCTTTAAAAACACCGTCACCCTGCCCTTGACGTTATCGCCAGCGATGATATTCAGACCGCTTTTCTGCGAAATCAGCTTCAGGACATCCAGGATATCCATATTTTTCAAATCAAGGACATCCAGGACCTGCTTCTCACCGATGACAACCTGGGCCGGGATGGCGGACGCAATGGTCTCCTGCGGGATCGGCTCCTCCTGCACCGGCTCTTGATAAACATTTTCCGGCACAGCCGGCGGTTCATCCGCCTGCGCGCGGCATAAGGCGGCGCCGACCCATTGAATGGCCACGATACAGACAAGACCAATGATGACTTTTCTTTTATCCATAAGACCTCGATGCTGTCAATCCTTTGCCCTTCGGGCTTCAGGATGATCCCCCGGGTAAGGTAATCTAAAAGCCCGGGGGATCAGATTACATTATTTACGGGACTAATTCCACTCTTTCTTGAGCAAAATCCAGGATCACCTTGTCTTCCCTGATCTCTGCGACGACCGCGCTGCCGATCCGCTCGCCGGGAGAAAGAAAGAACGTCTGCTGGGTGGTCAGATCTTCCACGATCGCCTTCGGGTCCTTGTCCAGAAGGATCCCGACGAGCTTCAGCTGCCTGGCCAATTCGACGGCGGAACTGCTTGCCCCCGTTGCCACCGGCAAAGGCTTCTCCCAGGGGGCCTGAAAAATATCCCGGCTGCTTATTGTTTGACGGTCAAACTCAAACAGACGCGCGTCAAGGGCCTGGGGCATTTCCTCTGCGGCGGTATCCCCGGGACCTTCCAGGTCGACAGAGGCCATTTTTACCTCCTGTGATGTCCCGGGACGAAAATTGATCAAAATGAAAATAAAGATCCCGACGGCCACGACCCCCAGGGTACGGGTCGTCAAAGACAGGAAATCGATGTCCTTTTTTTGCGGCTGTCCCTCCGCCTCCGGCGGAGCCGGCGTCCGTGCCGGTGATGGATCCGCGCCTTCGTTAGGGGAAGCGGGCGGCTTGCGGGCTGAAGAGTTATTCTTTTTACGGATAAGCTGCAGCAGCTTCTCTTCAGAAGTAAGAGGATGTCCTTTTATAAATTCCATATCTTCTCTTGAGAAATCATTTTCTCAATAAGTTCGGCGGTGACGATCTCGTGACCGCCCATGATCAGATGCTCCATCGCGTTGTGGCAAAGAAGCGCGATCTGCCGAGGATACCCCTGGGTATATTCGTGGACTTTTTTGACGGCCTCGCGGCTCATCAAGGGCCTTTCTCCGCTATACCCCGCCTGTTTGAGGCGGAATTCGATGAAGTTGCCCGTTTCCTGTTCATCGAGCGGGTTGAGCATGTATTTCAGGCTGACCCGGTCCATGAAGTTACGCACCCGTTTGATGCGCGGCAGCAGTTCCATCTGGGCGAGGATCACCAGCTGCAAAAGTTTATATTCATTCGTTTCATAATTCAGGAGGGTACGCAGGATCTCCAGATGGGACTGCAGAAGTTTCTGGCCTTCATCGATGATCAGGATGACCGTTTTCTTTTCTTCGACGCACCGGCGGAACAGATATTTTTCAATGGCTTCCCGGTGGTCGATGGTGGACCGGAAGAACGGGCTTATGCCGAAAAGCTTGGTCAGGTGAGTAAGAAACTGGTATTCTGACTTGAACGCCGGGTCGAGGATCATGTGAAAAATAAATTCATCCTCTCCGTCAAAGGCCTGCAGGAGGGCACGGGAAAGGGTGGTCTTGCCCGTCCCCACATCCCCCAAAACCAGGCTCAAGCCGCGCTTGAGGCGGATGGCGATTTCCAGACGGTTGAGGGCTGTATAATGTTCTTTGGAATGATAAAAGAAGGAAGGATCGGGGCTTGTCGAAAACGGTTCGCGTTCAAGATGGAGGGCCGTCAGATAACTCATAAGCTTCTTCCTTAACCACAACTCTCTGATTAGAGAGTCAGGCTAATTGTCGTACAAACTACAACAACTGTCAACAACAATTGTCCCACCCCCCCACCCCCCCACTTAATGGATAAACGATTTTCCCAGGACGAGGCTGGCCTTGACCGAGGTCGCTTCAGCGCGCATCCCCTTGTCGAAACGCGCCTCCTCCACGTCAAACAGGTGCGGCTCGCTCTGCAGGATGTGCAAAAATTCGAGGATATCCACAAAATTTCCGTCGATGGTAAGGCTGACCGAAAAACGGTTATAAAGTTCGCTTTCCCGGACGCGCTTGGGGCTCAAGTTGGCGATCTGAAGATTCATCCGGGTGGAGACCCCCTCGATCTCGGCGAGGATGGAGGCCATGGTCTCTTCATTGCTGCGGGATTGCTTGAATTTCTGCTCGTAAAACTGGAATGTTTTATCCAAAGAACCCGCCTTGCGGATTTCCTGGAAAGTTTTGGCCAAACGCCTTTGCCCGGCCCCGATGTCCCGGTCGATCCTCAGGAACGCTTCCCTGACGGGCCGTACCACAAGATTATAACCGATATAAATCCCGGCCATAATCACGCAAAGGATAAAAATCGCCCGTTCCCGTTTTGTCAGACGTCTAATCATGCGCAGTGTTGATCATGGAAGTAATTTGAAAATCAGTTACCTCCCGGTTAAAGATCTTCCGTTTGGTGGCAAATTCAAGGTTTACCCCTTTAAACCGCCGGGACTGGACCAGGTTCTCCTGAAAAGTATGGACGCCGGCGCTTGTTTCGGCGTATCCGTGGATGACAAAACGTCCCCGTTCATCCAGCGACAAAGACTGGAAAGACAGTTCCGCCGGCGCGATCCGGTAAAGCTCCTGGAGCAAATCCGTGATCGAAACGCGCCGGCCCAGATCCTCTTGCAGCGCCGCGACCACCTGCTGTTTTTTCCTGATCTTCTCCAGTTCGGGCTTGAACTTCTCGATCTTTTCTTCCAGCCCTCGCAGATAAGCGACTTTCCTGAAGAATTCGATCCCGGGAATAGACAATGTCAAAAGACACGTCAAGGCAAACATAAGAATCGATTGAGCCCACTGGACCTTGCGCTGCCGTGACCGTTTGTTCGTCCGCACTTCCTGCGGGATGAGGTTGACCAGGTCTTTGCCATCCGAGAGGACAATGCCCAGGAGGACCGTCAAGGACAGCCCCGGGTGATTTTTCACCGCCGCCCAGTTAAAATCTTTCTGGCATAAGATATTGTCCGACGGCGAATGAAAATCAACGGGGATAAGAGACATCTCTTCCAACCGCCCTTTAAGAAGCGCCGCTTCCGGCATCGTGGAAAGGACCAGGATCCTCTTCACGGAAGGCCCCAGATTCTCCTTGTGGTAATTCTTCAGGCTCAGATCGATCTGGCCGGCCAGGCCGGATTTTGGGTCAGCCGTCAAATCCCGCGCGCCGTAGTTGACGCTGCGCGAAAAAAGCAATTTGTGCTGATGACAGAAACAAATCTCGGTATGGCCCGCATCGATATTGACCAAAAGGACCGGCTGACCCGCCGACGCCTGGATCTTCGCAGGCTTCACCGGCGAAGCCTGTTGGTATTCCAGCCACTGAAGGATACCGTAAGAACTCAGGACAAATTTCTCCGGCTGTAACCCCGCCTCCCTGCATATCCTGAAAAACCGGTCGCTGATCTCCCGGTGCACGACAATAATCAAAAGACGGATATATCCGGAAGGTTCCTTGTCGAGGACAACAAAATCATACACCACATCCTCAACGGCGTAGGGGATCTGATCAACGAGCTGAAGCGCGATCATCTTGCGCAGCTCCGCCTCGTTCTGGGAAGGCAGGCGCATAGATTTGAGGATGGCAAGCCGGCGTGGGATGACGACGGTCAAATTCCCCCGCGGTGCGTCAAGAAATGTCGTGATTTCGGACAGCTTGTCGATGAGCTCCTTGTCCGTGAAATCCGAAAGCAGGCGGACATCGCAGGCACAGACGACCCGTTTGTGCCGCACGGTCTTTGCCTGCAGCAGCTTGATATGTGTATCCGTGATCTCTATGGTTGTAAAGACGTTCGCAGACATTTCAATTTCTGTCCCAGGAGAGGATCGACAGATCCGGCCGGTAAACAACGGCTTCGAGCCAGGTCACGGCGCCACGATTTTTTTCTGTCCCCTTGACGCGCACGCGCAGATAATCCGACGTCGACGTCCGATACTGGGTCATCGCCAGGAAGATGTTACGTTCCACGGCGTTCAATGGTATCTGGTTCAATTCGATCAGCCGGTCATCGGCCGTGAATTCAACCCCGTCTTCTCCCCGGCGGTAACTCAAGATCTTGTCAACCAGAGACTGCGCGTCCTGGGGCTGCGTATCGGGGAGCATCTTTGCGACGGCGAGCGCCAGGGCCGCCATGACCGTCCCCGAAGCCGTGTCAAAATTTATCCGCAGGATCCCCTGCTTCGGGTAAACGGTCACGTAATCCTGCAACGCTTGATAAATTTCCGGCGTCACACCCCGCACCAGAAGCAGCTCCTCCGGCGAATCAAAAGGACGGTTCTTGCACCGCAAGGGTTTTGCCAGGCTTCGGTAATAATCGTCCTCCGCCCCGTAGGTCTGGTCCACAAGGTTGTGGTCCGCGTCCTTCCAGTCCAGGACGGAATAAGCGACAGTCAGGGCCGTTTGTTCGTCGAACCCCAGGTTGACGAGGAGCGTGCTGAAAATGCGCGCATTATCCAGCGCCAGGGCGTTGAGATTGATCCGGCGCTCTTCATCCTGTAAGCCGTAATAAACCCCGCCGGTTTCTCCGCCGAAGGCGGACCCGCCTCTGGCGGGCAAGCCTGCCGGATACTGGATATCAAAAGAGCCGTCGCCCAATAAACGGCCCTTGAACAAATCTTCCGGCGCCGCCCCTTCCTCCAGCCTGATGCCGCAGCGGTACAAAGTGTCCTGACGGGCCGAGGCCGCGTCGCCGGTATCCCGGCGGATATGGCCCATCGCGTAGACGACACCGGCCCAGGCCAGGTATTTCGACCGGGCTTTCGCGACGGCGTTCTTGACCAGCGCAAGCTCGATATGCGTATTGCGTCCCAGGCTGACGGTCAAAACCGTCAAAATGACCAGGATCCATAAAACGCTTATGAGTATTGTACCAGAACTCTTCCTGTTAGGTGAAAGGAACTGAAACATTCTCAATCAGGTTTGAGACGGCTTTCCCCACAAGCCGTCCGGGATAAAGACGTTTTTTGACATGCCGACCGCGCGCGGCTGCCGGGCCCGCATCTCAATACGCACCATAAGCGGGATATAGCTATGCGTCCATTTGTCGTGCCATTCATATCCGTTAGCATCTTCCTTTTCCTTGCCCTCGGGAAGATACCCAAAAGAAAATTTCAGGCCATCTGCCGTGATACCGGTGGCCACGATCTCTTCCTGATGGTCTTCGCCCGCGATACCACTTAAATATTCCGCGAAATCCCATTGTTCCCGTATCAGATCATAAAGCCTGCCCCCTTCTTCACGATAATCCGCCAGAGTGGAGACGTTGCGTTTGAATGTCTTGCCGATCATGACCTGATGGACGCGGCCTTCCTGCGGCGCGGCCAGATGATAACGGACCACTTTCAATCCGTCCCTGGCGGCCGTGAGGAAGGTGACCTGGCCCGCCTCGCCTTCAAACGCCGTTTGTTCGGGATAGGAATCTGAAAAATCATAAAAGACGGCGTTCTCCAGTTCGGCAGACATAAGATCAAAGGCCAGCCGCATCTGGTGGTAAACCGCTCCCTCGCTCTCTGCCCTGCGGCTCAAATTAATCCCCGACCAAAACGTGCCGTAGACGCAGACCGCGACGACGGCAAAAATACTTAAGGCCAGAACAAGCTCAATGAGAGTAAACGCGCGGCTGGATTTGGTCATGGTCGCGAGGCAAATAAAAGTGTCGTCAAAGCGATATTGTTCTCTCTTTTCCCCGAACGCCAGGAAACGTTCAGAGCAACCTCGCTCAAAGGGTTTTGCGTTGATGAGCCGTCTGCCAGACCAGCATCTTGCCAGGGCCTCGCTGTCCAGGAATAATGATAAGCCGAATCAGCGACGGATAAATCCTCTCCCCCGGAACCGGGCTCAAGGGCCCCCTTACGCAGGAATTCCGTCATCCGATCTTCCGAAACCATCAGCCCCTGCGTATAGCCGGCCGCGTACTGGACGGCCCGCAGGCTCGCGGTCATCGAACGGATCATCAGTGTCAGACTTACCGAGAGGATCACGACCGACAGAAGGACCTCGATCAGAAGTGACCCGCATAAAGAATTCTTACGGCTGCTCGGTCGTTTCAAAAACATTGATGATCCCCCGCTGGGTGTGGGTGGAAACGGAAAAACATTCCTGTTTGCGGCAAAGGTCAACGCGCACCTGGTCCAGTGTCGCGTCGGGATAAAAAACCAAAAAAGGATTTGTGGAGGTCACGATGAGCCCCTCGGGGATAGCCACCGGCGCGCCCATGCGTCCGGGAAGCGGCGAAAAGGATCCTTCCTTGTCCTGCGAATCCGCGGCCTCATCCTCTTGCGTCAGCCAATACTTGGTGAATGAGGGATCAAATTCCAGGCGCATGCGCCGGTTTTTGACGACGGCCTGGGACTGGGCGTAACGCATCAGGTAGGCGAGGTCGTTGGCTGTTTTACGCAACTGAACGCGCGCGTAGGTGCCGCCAAAATTCGGCACGGCCAGCGCGGCAATAACACCGATAATGACGACGACCAATAGAATTTCAATAATACTAAAGCTGTTAGGGTTCTTCATCCCGTCAGCCGCTGGAATCCGCGCCCCAGTTGGTAATATCATCCTTGCCTTCAACGCCGTCCTGGCCGTAAGAAAAAAGATCAAATTCCTCGGTATTATGGGTGCCGGGAGCAACATACCGGTATTCCCTGCCCCAGGGGTCGAGAGGTATCCTCTTTTTCTTAAGGTAAGGCCCGTTCCAGCTGACCGGGGCGGAGGAGGGCTTTTCGAGCAAGGCTCTCAAACCCTGTTCCGTCGTCGGATACTGGCCGTTATCCAGCTCATACAGGTCCAGCGCGGAGGTCAGGTTCGCGTCGATATCCGCGCGCGCGGCCGCGACACGCGCCTGCTCGCCCCGGCCCGCCATGTTCGGGACCACCATCGCGGCCAGGATACCGATGATGATGACGACCAGCATGATTTCGATGAGCGTAAAAGCACTCTTATTTCTTAAAGTCATCCGAAACTCCTTTGTGTCTCGTATCTCGTATCTCGTATTTCGTATCTCGTTTGTTGTTTACCAACGACGAAATACGAGCGACGAGATACGATATTCATTGTATCAACATGTTCATCCTAAATATCGGCAGCAACATCGCGATCACGGCAAACCCAACGATGGAAACGATCACAACCAGCACCGCCGGCCCCAACAGCGAAGTCATCACCTTGACGGTCTCCTCCGCCTGACGCTCCAGGGTTTCGGCGATCTTGTAGAGCCCTTTTTCCAGCCGGCCGGATTCCTCCCCGACGGAAACCATGCTGACCGCCATCTCCGGGAAGAAGACGCATTGACCCAGCACCGATTTGAGGGCCATCCCGTCGGCCACGCCCCTGGAAACCTTTTTGATCTCTTCGCGCATCACCACGTTGTCGATCGTGGGATAGATCGTGCCCAGGGCGGTCGTTAAAGGCACCCCGCTTTCCAAAAGCGTCCCCAATGTCCGGGCGAAACGGGCGATCTCAACCGTTTTGATGAATTCCCCCAAGAACGGCATTTTCAGTTTAAAGGAGTCCAGCCAAAGCCGCCCCTGCGGCGAACGCAGCCATTGTCCGCCGTAGATTTTTATGATAACAAAAATACCCAGCAGAAGCCACCAGTATCGGGCAAAAAAACCGCTTACGTTGACCAGGATAACCGTGGGCAACGGCAATGCCTGGTCCAGGTCCTCGAACATGACCGAAAGCCGCGGGATGACAAATGTCAAAAGGACAAAGATCGTCAGCGCGCCCACGCCCAGGACAAAAAGCGGATACGCCAGGCTGGAATTGATCTTGCCGCGCGTCTCCAGTTCCTTCTCCAGATGTTCCGAAAGTCTCCGGAGGACTTTATCCAGGTGACCGCCCACCTCACCGGTCTTGACCATATTCACGTAAAAGGGCGGGAAGACCGACGGATATTGGCCCAGCGCAGAGGAAAGCGACCCGCCGTTTTGGACAAGGGCGTGCATTTGCTCGACCGTGTCCTTAAAATACGGATGCCGCGTCTGGTTGGCAACAATTTGTAATGAGCGCAAGATCGGGACCGCGGCCTCAACAAGATCGCTCATCTGACGCGTGAAAAAAACGACCTCTTTGGCGGAAACCTTTCTGGCGGAAGGCAAAGAAAACTTGAGTTTCCCGACGTGAGGGATAACGGACGGATGTCCTTGGGATGGCTGCGACGGGGCCGGCACGACTTCCAGGGGTGTTAACCCCAGCGCGACGACCTGACGGACGGCGGCGCCTTGCGTCGGCGCCTCGATCGAGCCGTCGACAATCTTGTGGGGGCCGCTTTTGGCTTTATAGGCAAATATGGTCATCGGGGGATTATTCTTCCTGCGTGACCCGGAGCACTTCCTGCGGCGTCGTGAGGCCGTTTTTGACCTTTTCCCATCCGGCCTGCCGCAGAGTTCTCATACCGCGCGCGACCGCCTTCTTCCTGATCTCGCCGGCCCCGGCGCGGCCCATGATGAGCTGGCGGATCTCTTCATCGCAGACGAGAAATTCATAGATGGCCTGGCGGCCGCTGTAGCCGGTAAGCCCGCAGGCCTCGCAGCCTTGATGTTCATAGATGGCCGTGCCGGGCGCGATATCCACTTCGCCGGCGAAGTCGCGGACAAGCTCCGGCGTGATCCGCGCGGGCCGGCGGCATTTCCCGCAGACCATGCGCACCAGCCGCTGGGCGATAAAACATTCCACCGTGCTGGTCAACAGATACGGCTCAACCCCCATGTCCAGCAGCCGGGTAACGCCGCTGGCGGCGTCGTTGGTATGCAGCGTCGAGAAAATCAGGTGCCCGGTCAGGGCCGCCTGGATCGCGATCTCGGCGGTTTCCATGTCGCGTACCTCGCCGACCATCATCACGTCCGGGTCATGGCGCAGCATCGAACGCAGTCCGCTGGCAAAGGTCAACCCCACCGCCGGATGGATCTGGATCTGCGTGATGCCTTTGAGTTGATATTCGACCGGGTCTTCAATGGTGATGATCTTTCTTTTGCCCGTATTGATCTGCGAGAGGCAGGAATAAAGGGTCGTTGTCTTCCCGCTTCCCGTCGGGCCGGTGATAAAAACGACCCCATGAGGCTTTTTGATGAGATTTTCCAGGATGGCCCGCTCATTTTTGGCAAGCCCCAGCTCTTCCAAGTTAAAAAGCCGGGCGGCGTTCAAAATCCTTAGCACAACGCTTTCCCCGTAGGGTGTGGGAAGAAATGAAACACGCAGATCAAGGTCGGTGTCCCCCACCCGGACCTTGAACCGCCCGTCTTGCGGAACGCGTTTCTCGGCGATGTTCAGGTTGGACAGGACTTTGATGCGCGAAATAATCGAGTCTTTAAAATGTTTAATATTTTTAGGGACACGGGCATCATACAGGACGCCGTCGACGCGGTAGCGGATCTGCAGTTCGTCCTCGAACGGCTCGATATGGACATCCGTCGCCCGGTCTTTGTAGGCCTCCAGCAGGATCTGGTTCAGGAATTTGCCGATCGAGGCCTCGGAATCGATCTCCTCGATATTGGACACCTCCGTCCGGGCAAAGGCCTGCGGCTGGACCGTGTCCATCATCTGCGCGATCGTCTCCGCCCCCACGCCGTAGTAACGGCGGATCGCCTCATGGATGTCCTTTTCGCTGGCCAGAACGCACTTGAGTTTGGCGTTCACGATCAGGCCAAGCTCATCGAAGATACGCATCTCCAGCGGCTGTGTGGTGGCGATCGTCAGGGTGCCTTCTTCCCACTGGACGGGCATGACCTTGTAATGGCTGGCAAATTTCGGAGGGATCTTGTGGATGACCTCGGGCGGGATGTTCCTGTCCTTCAAACGGACAAAATCGATCCCCAACTGGCCGGCGATCGTGGGCAGAAAAACCGTTTCTTCGTCGACAAAACCGGATTCCAAAAGGATCGCTCCCAACAGCCCTCCGGTTTCTTTTTGTTTTTTGAGGGCGGTTTCCAACTGCTCGGGCGTGATGATCCCTTTTTCGATGAGCAATTTTCCTAAAGGGAATTTGGACGGATTTTCCACGAGTTCATTTGTAGCATTAAATACCCGTCGTGTCAACCACTGGGCTCGAGGATTGAGAGGGACAAAAAAAGCGGGAAACAATCCCCTGAAAGGTGGATGTTTCCCGCTCTTAAGGCAAGGTTTACGCTTTTAAGGTTACTTCTTCGCCAAAGCCGGCTGTTGGGCGGCAATATACTCGATCAGATCGACAACTTTATTGGAATAGCCCCACTCGTTGTCATACCAGGAAACCACTTTAACAAAAGTATCATTGAGCGCGATGCCGGCATCTGCGTCAAAGATCGAAGTACGATTGTCCCCGTTAAAGTCCGATGAAACGACCTGGTCTTCCGTGTAACCCAGGATCCCTTTCAACGACCCTTCGGAGGCCTGCTTCATGGCCTGCTTGATCTCGTCCCACTTGGCCGGTTTCGCCAGCTTGCAGGTCAGATCAACGACAGAAACGTTGGCGGTCGGCACGCGGAATGCCATACCGGTCAATTTCCCGTTCAAGGCCGGGATAACTTTTCCAACGGCTTTGGCAGCGCCTGTTGAGGAGGGGATAATATTCTGGTACGCCCCGCGCCCGCCGCGCCAATCTTTCCTGGAAGGCCCGTCCACGGTTTTCTGGGTCGCTGTCACGGCATGACAAGTTGTCATTAAACCTTCAACGATCCCCCACTTGTCGTTGAGGACCTTGGCGATCGGTGCCAGGCAGTTGGTCGTGCAGGAAGCGTTGGAAATGACATTCATCTCCGGCTTGTAAGAATCCTGGTTAACGCCCATGACGAACATCGGCGCGTCAGCCGACGGAGCGGAGATGATGACTTTTTTGGCCCCGGCCGTCAAATGCCCTTTGGCGGTATCGATCGTGGTGAATAACCCGGTCGATTCGACGACATAATCGGCACCGACCTCATTCCATTTGAGCGTGGCCGGATCTTTTTCCGCCGTCACGCGGATCTTTTTGCCGTTGACGATCAGGGTATTGCCTTCGACGTTGATCGTTCCCTTAAATTCCCCGTGGGTTGAATCGTATTTGAGCATATAGGCGAGATAATCCGCCTCAAAAAGGTCATTGATACCGACGATCTGCACCTGGGGATGCTCCATCGCCGCGCGAAACACCAGCCGCCCGATGCGTCCGAACCCGTTAATTCCTATTTTGACCATTGCCTTACCTCCGGATAGGTATTTTTTATTGATGGAAAGGGAAATACGTCCAAACAGATTTTATACAATATACTTTGACCTCTTAAATGTCAAGAGGAATTGCGTGGCTGCGGCCAGCGACGGGTGTTTCCCGCAAATACCAGGCGGCCTTGTCGGGGTCGGTGGGGACGACGTAAAAGCCGGTGCCGCGCTCCAATCCAACGGTGCGCATCAGCTTGGGCACGATCTCGATGTGCCAGTGAAAATCCTCCAGATGCTCCTCGTTAACCGGCGCTACATGAAGGTGGTCGTCGCCCCGATGCTCTGGTCGGTGGTGGTCAAGAGGTTGCCTTTGGCATCGTAGGTCAGGGTGGTGACCGCCCCGTTGGGCCGGGTGATCTGTGTCGGATTGCTGTCGGCATCGCGCGCGATCGTGGTGACGCGGCCCAGGGCGTCGGTGGTGGCCGTGGCCGCGCCGAAGGAATCCGTCCCCAAGGTCGTGACGCTCCCATTGCCGTCGGTAAAGGTGGATTTGACATCGCTGGGACGAGTTACCGGCGCGGGATTAAGCTGTGTGCCTACGCCGGTCGATAAATCCACCAGCCCGACGG
>JACRHP010000048.1 GCA_016212005.1 Candidatus Omnitrophota bacterium
AATTCTGGGTAAGCAACTTGAGCGATAACTCGCTGATGACCGTTGATACCGCGGGAGCCAATCCGGTCACCTATTCCTTATATAGCGGCGGTGTCAGCGGGATGTACGCCACCCGCAATAATACTGCTCCAGCCGCCACGGTCAATATCCTGATGCCGGAATTCGCTCCTATCACCATTTATGCTCCCAATGGCGGCGAGACCTGGCAGGTGGGGCAGACGGACGCGACGATCACATGGGTCTATGCCGACAGGATGTTAAGCGGCGGCGGCGGGACCGGCGGCGTGCACCAGGTCAAGCTGGAACTTTCCCCGAATGGAGGAACGAACTGGTATGCGATCCCCGGCGCCGCGACTCTCGACGTTAATAACGCCACCGGCGGCGTCAATAACCAGGGGAAATTCGTCTGGAACCCTCTCCCGGCGTCCATCACCGGCATAAGTAATTTGATCGGCACGACCTTGAAGGTGAAGGTCACGGATATTGAATCCGGCTATACATCGTTCCTCGATTCTTCCAACGCGAATTTTTATATCAAGGGTCAGCTCACCGTGGACCAGCCGCCGAACACCTGGAGGTTGGGAGAGACGCAGAACATCATCTGGGCGACCAAAGGGAACCTCAACAGCCTCACGCCCAACGACATGACCATCAAGCTTGCCACGGACGGGACCAATTTTACAAATACTTTGATCGCGACCGCCAACCCAGGCGCCGATGGCAGCACCGGCAACGCCTGGCTCTGGAATCCCATACCTTCCAGTTTAAACGGTGAGAACCTCATCGGGACTACCAACAAGATCAAGCTTATCCTTAATTATAACGCTTCGGGGGTCGTAGAAAGCACGACCGCCAATTTCACTTTGAAGGGAAGGATATACAATGTCAGTCCCACCACCAGTGAAACCTGGCTGCTGGGCGACAGCAAGACGATCACCTGGAGCAAAAACGGGAAATTCGGCGGCGGGGCCAGCGAGGGGACAGTGGATATCTTTTACTCCAGCAACGGCGGGTTGTCGTACGATCTGGTGCCCATTGTTTCGAACTATGCTTCCGGAACAGACGCCGGGGGTGGTTCTTATCCCTGGACGATCCCTGTTAACACCACGTTGTCCAACCCTAATTCCAGGATCAAGGTCCAGCAGTCCAATGACAACACGGTTTACGGCGAAAGCGCGGATTTTCTGATGAAGGCCTCGGTCACGGTCGATGAGCCGGTGGGCGGGGAAATCTGGCGCTACGGGGATTCCAGAAGCGTCAAGTGGACCCCGCACGGAGCCCTGGGCTCTGTGGTTATTAAATATAAGGTAGGAGCGGGGAGCTGGAATTATCTTCCCGGGGCAGCGCCGTCGGATAATTTAGCCGCCGGCACAGCCGAGCAGCAGCAGACCCATCCCTGGGTGATCTCTAATCCTTTAGGCGCGGGACAGGCGGTTACCGTGAGGGTAGGGAAAAACGGCGCCGAGGACGCTATTTTCGACGATTGTGATACCGCGATTTATTTAAAAGGTATTATCACGGTCAGCGAGCCGCATGCGAGTGAATTAGTCAAGGTTACCAATGCCACGGAAGGTAATACAAAGTGGATCAACTGGTCGATTAACGGGAGCATGACCGGCACCGCCCATATCAGCCTGTCCCAGGATACCGGCGCCAGTTGGCCCCTCATTTTATCTACAGGAGTAGTGAATATAACGACCGGGGCCTATGAATGGACGGTCCTGGATACCCATACCGGGGTGGATAAAGTCAAGGTTTCTCTGGATGGGGATACCGATGCCACCACCGGCACATCCGGCATATCCGGAACATTTAAAACGGTCAACTACCTGAAGCTGGTTTATCCCAACGCCGCGGGTTTGTCTTTTTATGTGGGCAATGTCATGTACATCAAGTGGACGCCAGACCCGGCCACCTTCGGCACCGTGGATATCCGGTATGACACGGCCGGCGGCACCGGCGGATATACCGGATTTATCGCGGACGGTGTGGCTTCCGACAATATCCCCGGTGGAGAAACCCAGATAGGATATAAGTGGACAATACCGGATGTCCCGGGCATTGTCGACAATGATATCCGCATCAAGGTCTATCAGACCGGAAAGGTGGATGAGGTTTTCGCGGCGAGCCAGTATGATATCAGCATCAAGGGCACGCTGAAGCTGACCACGCCCTCGGATACCCTGACGACACCCACATTGGTTTGGGGATGCGGCACGCAGGAGAACATTCAGTGGGATGTAACCGGATCTTTGGGATACGTCTACCTCTATTATTCCAAAGACAACGGAGTGGACAATTATTCCAACACCATTGATATTTCCGGTAACGTTTCCGCGGGTACAGGGACCGGTTCCTACCTTTGGACCATCCCGGCGGACGCCACCGTCTTTAAGACGGGGGACAACGGGATGAATACGCAGGTCAGAATAAAGGTCGCCGCTGTTATCGACCAGACAGGGATCTATTCCACGTCATTACAGCCGCTGACCATCCAATCCCGTTTTACTAACCTTGTGCCTAACGGCGGCTCAATTACCGTCGGAGCGCCTTTCAATATTACCTGGTCGACCCAAGGGGACGTTGCGACGGTCAATGTGAAATACAGCACCGACGGCGGTTCTACGTGGGGTGGTTCGATCACCACCGGCGCCAGCAATGCCGGGGGCTGGGACTGGAACCCGGTCAACAGCCCGCTGGATAATGATATCCGCGTCAGAGTCGAGAGCGCGTCGCATCCTGACGATATCAATCTTTCCTCCGCGCAAAATATTAATTCCAAGGGAAAACTGGAAATTACCACCCCCAGCGTGGCAAACGTGGGCGCCAGCGCTTTGGTCCCGGGCGAGGTATTCCGTATCAACTGGATCACCAACGGCGGGTTGGGTTCCAACGTCGGGCTGGTGGATTTGTATTTTGCCGCGGACGGCACGACATTTGGTTCTTCGATCGCTTCGGTCGACACGGCGAGCGCGAATTTTTACGATTGGACGGTCCCTTCCGGCGTCAGCATCCCCGGTACGACCAATAAACTTAAAATCGTCGCCCAGGCCCCGGCGGACGGCAGTGTTAATGACCTTTCCGACGCCTTCGACATCCGCGGCAAACTCTGGAACGGCACGAGCAACCACGCCATGGTCGAGCCCAACGGCGGCGAAGTCTATTACGTCGGCGGCGCCAACATCGATGTCCAGTGGAAATATAAGGGAAACATCGGCGATTGCGACATTTATTACAGCATCAATAGCGGCGGAGCTTATCCGAATTTTGTGGCGACGATCCCGCATAACCAAAATGAAGCCAGCGGCGTCAGCCACCATTCCATGACCGTGCCGGGCGCGGCAGGGGTCGGGCTTCGGGTCAAGATCTCTTCTACCAATGATTCGACCAACGTCTACGCGGCTTCCCAGGCGAATTTTGCCGTTAAGGGGCAAATTGTGTTGAACTCCCCGGGCAAGAACGCCGGTTCGCCGGAAGTATGGTATGTCGACGGCAATAACCAGATCTCCTTCACCATCACCGGCGGCATCAGCACTGTCGATATCCTTTTTGACAAAAATAGCGGCAAAGGAGCGGATAATTCATACGGTACGGCCGATGATTACGGCACACTGACTATTGTCGCGGCTCAAACCAGTGTTAACGGCGCCAATAATTATGCCTGGAACATCCCTTCGAACCAGGAAGCGGACCGCCTGCTGGTCACGACCAACAAAGCCCGCGTGCGGGTGCGCGATGCCAATGACACGACGGTTTATAGTGATTCCACCAATGATTTCTCCATGAAACCGAAGGTCACCATCGGCACCATCAGCGGATCACCGTGGACGGTGGAAGAGCAAAAGACGATTTCCTGGACCACGACGGGTACGATCTCGCAATTGAATTTGTATTATTCCGCGGCCGGGCAAAGTGGGCCATGGGGCGCGGCGCAGATCACCGGTATCGATGCCGCGGGCGGAAGCACGATTTGGACCATCCCTACCACCGCGGTTTCCTGGGGCAGCGCGGTGTTGAAACTGGTCAGATATGAAAGCGGGGTGGAGGACACGGATGTCATCAGTCAGACGTCCAACTTTACTGTCAAGGGAAAGATCAGCGTCACCGCGCCTTTGACCAATCAGACCTATAACGTCCAGCAGACCGGGCAGATCACCTGGAACGTCGTCGGCGCCGTGGGCAACGTCGACATCAAATACAATACCAACTCCGGCGGCGGATACCCTGATACCGACTGGGTCGCCTTTACCGGCGCGACCGGTATCGTCCCGGATTACTGCACCAACGTCCCCGGAACGCCATATACTTTCACGATCCCCAGCAGCACCGCGGCCAACGTCAAGGTCAGGGTCGTGGAATCCAGCCACGCGGAAGTTTTTGGTCCCCAAATGGCCGGTTCGCCGACGCACAAATTTAAGGGAAGCATTGTCTTTGACAAGCCCACGGCCGGGGCGCCGAATACCAAGAACCAGACCATCACCATCGGCCAGACGCCACATCGCATTGACTGGTCTATTGTGGGGACGTTTACGACATTGAAGGCTTATTACAAGAAGATCGGTGACGCGCAGTGGACGCAGATCGGATCGGACCTGGGCGGAACGGTCACCAACACGGATTACAGCCCGGCCGACGCGAATATTACATTGCTCAATGGCTCTGATAAAGTTCTTTTCCGCGTCGAGGACGCGTTGGACGCCAGCGACGTTTTCGCGGAAACGCCTTCCGGCGAAGGGAACACGATCATCGGCGCGTTGTCCATGATGGAGCCGATCACTCCGGCGGAATTCACGGTCGGGAGCACGGTGCAGGTCAAGTGGAAAAAGTACGGGAATATCGGCAACCTGAAATTCGAGTTGTGGAACGGCACCGCGTGGCTGGACAATGCCGGAGGCTCCAACCTGCCGGACACTTATTCATCGGGCACCTCCGGTGAGAGCGGTGTCATCATGGTGCCGGACTGGGCCGTGCCCGACAAGATCGGTACCGGGCGCAAGATCCGCGTGACGAGCCTTACCTATCCCGCGCTGACCGGCGAGACAGGGCTGTTTTCCATCAAAGGCGGGTTTAATTCGATCGTGACCCCCGGCACGTGGTACGTCGGCGAGGACCACACGATCAGCTGGCAGGCCAACGGGACAATGTCCAGCGTCAAGATCGAACTTTATGATGGTTCCGGCTGGCAGACGATCTCCGCGGCGTACGACAACGGCGGCTCCGGTTTGAGCAACGGCGCCAATAATTATCTCTGGTCCGGCGCGGATACCGCGCAGCAGCAGCGCTGCGACAACAGCTGCAAGATCAAAGTCACTTCCAACCAGAACACGAACGTCTTTATTGAAACCCTCACCTTTACTTTGAAACCGAAGATCACGGTCACGACCCCGGCCTCGTCCTGGATCGCCGAGAGCGCCAGCAATATTATCACGTGGGACGCGATCGCAGCGCCCACGACCAACGTTGACGTTATTTTGAACGACAACAATAGTGGCGTAGGGTATCCGGTCACGCTGGCCAGCAATATTGTTAAAGGGGCGTCCCCCTATACATCCACCGTGCCGCTTCCGGCCACATTGACCAACGCGGCTGTCATCCGGGTCAGGGACACAAGCTTTCCGGCCCTGGTTTACGGCGACACCGCTACCTTTAAAGTGATCGGCCAGATCATTATGCACCCGGTCGACAATACGCCAAACTCCACTTCCAACTGGGAAGCCGGGGCCACCGACAAATTCATCACCTGGTCGCACAAAGGAAACCTGGGGACGGTCAATATCAGGTATAAATATAATGGCGGGGCGTATTCAGCGCCGATCAATGGTTCCGCGATCCCTGTTGCCGACCATTCCTTTGCCTGGACGCCTATTCCGAACACTATTTCCGAGAACGCGCAGGTGAAGATTGAATCGGTCAGTAATCCGGCGGAAGAATACGCGGAGTCAGCGGCCTTCAAGATCATAGGCAAGTTTACGCTGAGCGAGCCGGGCACGCTCAATTCCGGCGCGCCGTATTCGATCGCCTGGACCAATCCTGTCGGGCAGTCTGCGCAGATCACCGACGTCATC
Organism: Candidatus Omnitrophota bacterium; assembly: GCA_016212005.1. Lineage (GTDB taxonomy): Bacteria > Omnitrophota > Gorgyraeia > Zapsychrales > Zapsychraceae > UBA10015. The sequence goes on from JACRHP010000048.1 coordinate 6,066, forward strand.
CTGGAATTTTATAATGGCACCAGCTGGAGCTATCTTGTCGCTTCTCCTTACACCGTGCCCAATACTGAAAGCTATGGCTGGACGGTGCCGACGGATGTCCG
>JACRHP010000044.1 GCA_016212005.1 Candidatus Omnitrophota bacterium
AAGGCTCGTCTGCGGGAATCTGGCGGCCATTCGGGAACTTGAGGAAACAATCGCGCGGTTCAAGGGCGCGGAGAGTTGTCTGGTCTTCAGCACCGGATACATGGCCAACGTCGGGATCATTGCCGGCGTCTTCGGCCGCGACGACACGATTTTTTGCGACCGGTTGAACCATGCCTCGATCATCGACGGGATCATTTTAAGCCAGGCCAAGTTCAAGCGCTACCCGCACAACGATATGGAAGCGCTGGAAGAGATGTTGCTGCTGCGCACAACAACGGGGTTTCGCCGGCGGGGGATTATCACCGACAGCGTCTTTAGCATGGACGGCGACATCGCGCCGCTGGACAAAATCGTCGCGCTGGCGCAGAAATACGATTGTCTGGTCATGGTCGACGAGGCCCACGCGCTCGGCGTGCTGGGACATAACGGCCGCGGCGCGGCCGAACATTTCGGCGTGGAAGACAAGATCGACATCCAGATGGGAACGCTTTCCAAGGCGGCCGGGTCGTTTGGCGCGTACTGTTGCGGGTCAAAAGAGCTGATCGAATTTCTGGTGAACAAGGCGAGGAGTTTCATTTACACGACCGCGCTGCCGCCGGCCGTAGCGGCGTCGGCGCGCAAGGCCGTTGAGATCATCCGCGATGAGCCGGCGTTACGGCAGAAATTGTGGGCCAATACAGATTATTTCCGGCGGGCGGTCACCGCGCTTGGGTTTAACACGCTTGCCTCCAGCACACCGATCATTCCGGTCGTGGTGGGCGAATCGTCCGCGGCGGTTGAATTTTCCAGGCGTTTGCTGGAGGAAGGCATCTTCGTCAGCGCGGTCCGTCCGCCGACGGTGCCGGCCGGCACGGCGCGGCTGCGCCTGACCGTGATGGCGACGCACACGAGGCAGGATTTGGAGTACACATTGGAAAAACTGAAAATTATTGGAAAGGAGTTAGCGCTTGTTTAGTCGTAAGTTGTAAGTCATAAGTCGTAAGTAAAACATTAAAAATGTGAAAATAATGATAATAAGAATTTCCATTTTTTAATTTAATATTTTTTTGTTTCTTGCTTACGACTTACCACTTACGACTGACCACTCAACTTGCGACTGCTTTTATGCCTCACATCACCACCCACAGCGGCATCGACTGGCATTACGACATCGAAGGCAAAGGCGAGCACCTTTTGTTCCTGCACGGCTGGGGTGTGGACAAACGCATCTGGCGCCAGCAGGCCAAATTTTTTTCCCAATATTACCGTGTGATGACCATCGACCTGCCCGGCCACGGCAAGAGCAGCTGGAAGAAGATGGCGCTGGAGGGCATGGCCAGGGACCTGCGGACGATCCTGCAGGCGCTGCAATTCAATGATATCAGCGTCGTGGGCAGTTCTTTGGGCGGGCTGGTCGCCCTGAAGCTTTACGAGAAATTTCCTCACGGCATCAAGCGTCTTGTTTTCGTCGGTTCCATGCCCAAATTTTCCAGGTCCGCCGGCTATCCGCACGGCCTGGACGTCGAGAAGATGCGCAAGCTCGGCGGACAGCTGGATTCGGATTACCCGTCCATCGTCAATGTGTTCTTTCGTTCGCTTTTTACCAAAGAGGAACGCCAGAGCCGGCGGTTCAAGTGGCTGCAAAAGTTCCGCCAGTCTGACGCTGTGCCGATGAAGCAGGCGCTGGTCGATTATCTGGATATTCTGGAGCAGGAAGACTTGCGCGAGGTGCTCAAGACAGTACATGTCCCCATCCAGTTTATCAACGGCCGCGACGATGAAATCTGTACCAAAGAAACGGTTGAGTTCTTGAGGAAATCGTGTCCTGGATCACGGTTTGATTTTTTTGAACAGTGCGGGCATTTCCCTTTTTTAAGCAAACCCTACGAATTCAACCAGGTCGTTGAAGAATTTCTCAAAAGCTCGACGCTATGACCACGGTCCTTAAACTCATTGACGACAAAATCCGCCGCGCTTTCTCCGATTCGGCCGTGCGGTACGACGTCTTGACCGGCCTGCACAAGGAGATCGGCCGCGAACTCCTTGCCAAAGTCGCGGAACAGGAGGGCAAGGGCCCAATCCTTGACGTAGGTATAGGAACGGGCTGGTTCACCGGCCGGTTGAAAAATCATTTTCCCGACGCGCGCGTGGTGGGGATCGATTTTGCCGCCGGCATGGTCGATGCGGCCAAAATGAAAGAGAAGGACTTCGGGATCGTCCAGGCCGACGCCCGCCGGATGCCTTTTAAGAAAAATATTTTTGAGTTGATCGCGTCGAACCTCGCGTACCAATGGGTTGGGGATTTGCCGCAAGCTTTTGTCCATTGCCACGAAATTCTTAAAGAAGACGGGAAACTGAATTTAACCATGCTCGGCTACAGCACGTTCCGGGAATTGTTTGAGTCATTGGAAAGAACGCGTGACACGGCCAAAGGGAACATCGCCTTGCCGCGGCTGGCCGACCGCGGCCAAGTTTCCGACGCGCTGGCAAAAGCGGGTTTTCGCGGCGTGAACGTCGAGGAGGAACACATCAAAGTCCATTTTCCGGATATGCTCGCCTTGGTCAAGTGGGTCAAAGATATCGGCGCCAACGCGCTGGTGGGCGACATGTTCATCGGCCGCGACTGGCTCAACCGGGCCGACGCGTATTATCACCAGACTTTTGGCGACCCGTGGGGCGTCGGCGCGACGTTGGAGGTGATTTGGGTTGAAGCGCAAAAATAAAAAGGAAGTTCGTATCTCGTATTTCGTATCTCGTATCTCGCGGGAGGACTCAACGAAATACGAAATACGAGCGACGAGATACGAATGAAAGGTATTTTCATCACCGCCACCGACACCGGCGTCGGCAAAACGATCGCGACGCTTGTCCTGGCTACACTCCTGCGCGAGCAAGGACACGACGTCGGCGTCATGAAGCCCGTGCAATGCGGGGGCGTCGACGCTGTTTTTTTGAAAAAGTCCTTGCAGATTTCCGATCCGCTTGCCGAAATCAATCCCTGCTTCGCCCGCGAACCGCTTTCTCCGCATCTGGCCTTCAAAAGAGAAAAACGCGAAATTGACGTCAAGAAAATCCTCGCGGCTTACGGCCGTTTAAAACAAAAGCACGATATCGTCTTGGTCGAAGGCGCCGGCGGGTTGATGGTTCCTTTACGCGACGACTATTTTGTCGCGGATTTGGCCAGGGATATGGATCTGGAACTGATTATCGTCGCGCGGTTGGGATTAGGCACGATCAACCACACGCTTTTGACCATTGAGCAGGCCCGCGGCCAGGGCCTGCAGGTGCGGGGCGTATTATTTAGTGAAGCGTACAACCGCAAACGTGGGATCCCCGAGAAAACCAATCCGGATATTATTCGTCGGTTGGGTAATGTTCCTGTCTTGGGAACGATCCCCTGGCTGAAAAGTTTGCGGCGCCAGGAAATTGTGCGCCGCTGCGCGTTGGTGGTTAATTGCAAACGGCTTCTGGAGCCATCGGCAGGGCTGTCGGCCTCACGGCAAAAGCAATTGGTTAAGTGGGACAAAAAATACGTCTGGCATCCGTTTACCCAGATGAAAGATTGGTTGACGGATGAGCCGCTGGTCATTGACCGCGCGAAAGGAAGTTATTTGCTCGACACCAAAGGCGACCGGTATCTCGACGGCGTTTCCAGCTTGTGGGTCAATGTTCATGGACACGGGAATAGAATTGTGAATGCTCGTGTCCATGAACAGCTCAACAAGCTGGAGCATTCCACATTGCTCGGATTATCCAATACGCCGTCGGTCGAATTGGCCAGGAAATTGACGTCCATCGCGCCCAAGGGCTTAACAAAAGTTTTTTACTCGGACAACGGTTCAACCGCGGTTGAGGCGGCGATCAAGATCGCGTATCAATATTGGCAAAATACTGGTCGCAAGAAAAAGAAGTATATTGCGCATCTGGCCAATTCCTATCACGGCGACACACTGGGCAGCGTGAGTGTGGGCGGAATCGAATTATTTCATAAGGTTTATAAAAATCTAATTTTTAAAACGATCAAAGTGGATTTTCCGGATTGTTACCGCGCGCCCAAAGGCAAAAAATACCCGGATTACGCCTTCGAGTGCCTGGACCGCTTCGAAACGATGCTTAAGAAAAAGCACAGCCAGATCGCCGCCTTTGTCGTTGAGCCGATCGTCCAGGGCGCGGCCGGGATGATCATGTGGCCCAAGGGAATCCTTAAGCGGATGTCGGAGCTTTGCCGTCGGCATAAAGTTATTTTTATCGCGGATGAAGTGGCCACGGGATTCGGGCGCACGGGAGCGATGTTCGCCTGCGAGCAAGAAGGAGTTTCGCCGGATATTTTGTGTCTGGCCAAGGGACTCACGGCCGGATATCTGCCGCTGGCCGCGACATTGACCACAAAGCGGATCTTTGACGGATTTTGTTTCGATTACAAGGACCAGAAGACTTTTTTCCACGGGCACACGTACACGGGAAATCCTTTGGCTTGCGCGGCGGCGTTGGCCAATCTGGAGGTCTTTGAAAGGGAAAAGACACTTGAACGGCTGGCGCCGAAGATAAAGTTTCTGGCTGGAAGACTCAAAATGTTCTATAATCTTCCCCACGTTGGGGATGTACGCCAACGGGGATTTATGGTTGGCATTGAACTGGTCCGCGACCGGATGACTAAAGAACCGTACCCTTGGCAGCAAAAAGTTGGTGTGCAAGTTTGCCAAGAAGTCCGCAATCATGGTGTTATTTTACGGCCTTTGGGCAACGTGATCGTCCTCATGCCGCCGTTGTCGATGACAATTGAAGAATTAGGGCGATTGCTGGACGTTACGTATCGGGCGATTGGGAAGGTGACTGGGTAGCGATTCCGGCTGGCCTTTCACCGGAACGCGCGATTGTCCCCAGCGAGGCCAATCGCGCTCGACGCTCGGACTCGCTCTCCCGTCCGCCTAAGGCGGACGGGAACCTTGCCTCCCGAAGGGAGCCTACTCGGCCGCTCGTCCTCGCAACGTCCGGCTTCAGACCAGCCGGAATCGCTGTTTGGGATAAGGATAGTTGGTTCACGTCCGGTCCATTCGCTCGGTACCGAGCGAATTGTAGTGTGGAGCCCGACCCACGGCGGAAATAAAATTTGACATTGTGCCACGGACGGGATACACTTGAAGCGGATGATTTAACAGAGAATAAGGGGTGATAACATGAGCAAAACAGCCATGATCCGGGCCCGTACCGAGCCGAAGTTAAAGAGCAAGGTTGAAAGGATCTTTGAGGCGCTGGGGCTGACCGCTTCCGAGGCCATCAATATCTTTTACCACCGCGTCGAGCTCGAAAACGGTCTGCCGTTTGATTTAAGAATCCCGAACGCGCGGACCCTGCGCGCCATGCGCGATGTCGAGGAAAAGCATGGTCTGCGCGGCTTTGATAACGCGCGAGACATGCTCAAGGACTTGAAAAAGTGACGGCATGTTGAAACCGTTTTACACCACTCAATTCAAGCGGGATTACAAACTTCAGCAAAAGCGCCATAAAGATATCGATATTCTGGATAATATCATCCGAATATTGGTCCAGGAAGAACCTCTTCCCGCCGCAAACAAAGACCATCCGCTTCAGGGCGATTACAAGGGTTACCGGGAATGCCATGCCGGGCCGGACCGGCTTTTGATCTACAAAGTCGAAGGAGACGGCATATATTTCATCCGGACCGGCACTCGCTCCGATCTGTTTTAAGCCCGGATTGAAATTCTCGCGGCGCCGGGGAATGAGGGGGGACATGTACCGAATTAGATCGGTACGTGTCCCCGGAATAAGTGCGGAATAAGCGGGGGGCAAGCAGGTACTTGTTCCCGGAAAACCCCGGAAAAACCGTAAATTACCTATGGGAAAAACATACGAGCAAATTGATGACAAATTGGCCGACTGGATAAAACAGCAGCACGTTTTCTTTGTCGCGACAGCTCCTTTGGCGGCTGACAGCCACGTGAATTGTTCTCCTAAAGGAGGCCAAACATTTAAGATCCTTGACCCGTTGACCGTAGCCTATCAGGATTATACCGGCAGCGGCATCGAGACAGCCGCTCATCTTAAAGAAAACGGCCGCATTGTGATCATGTTTTGCGCCTTCACCGGCGCGCCCAAGATCATTCGTCTGTATGGCCGTGGGGAGGTGATCGCCCCGGGGCATGTGGATTACCCGCCGTTGCTTAAGAAATTTTCCGAAAACCCCGGAACGCGCGCCATCATAAGGGTTAAACTTGACCGCATTGCCGACTCATGCGGGATGGGAGTGCCGTTTTTGGAATATCGAAGAGACAGAGATGCTCTGGATAAATGGGCGCGAGCCAAAGGGCCGGAGCAATTACGGGAGTATCGTCGGGAGAAAAATACATCCTCTGTCGACGGATTACCGGGGCTTAACGGTTCGTAATAAACGGGCAACGGTAAGCCAGAACACTCCGGGAGTGTCCGACGGCACGTACTTCCGGGGCAGGCGCGTCCCCGGGAAAATAGCTGAACCCAATTCAGTCGACGTCGACTGAATTGAAGAATTGGGGTTACGTCCCAGGAGAACGCGGAGAACGGAAGAAGAGATGCTCACCGAAGATAAAGCACGAAACCTAGTGACTCATTGGATCCAAGCGTGGAATTCCCACGACCTCGATGAAATCATGTCGCACTACGGAGAAGATGTCGTCCTGGTATCACCAGTCGCTGCAAAGATTCTGAACGACCCATCGGGTACGGTGAAAGGCAAGGAAGCTCTGCGAGCGTATTTCAAGAGAGGGCTTGAAGTTTACCCAAACCTCAAGTTTGATCTTATTGACATGATGTGGGGACTTTCCAGTGTTGTTCTTTACTACGTGAACCAGAAGGGTACAAAGACTGGCGAATTTATGGAAATTGATTTGAAAGGCATGGTCGTTCGAGTGGTTGCAAATTACAATGGCTGAGTTAATGCATAACATTGCTGTCGAGAGGGACGCTCCGCAAGCGGACGCGCCTAAGCGGCGGGGAGTGAGCTTTCAATATGATAAATTGCTGCAAAGATAAAAAGCGCGCGAAGGTGTTTGTGGCGATGTCCGGCGGGGTGGATTCGTCGGTTGTGGCCGGGATGATGAAGGATGCCGGGCATGATGTGGTCGGGGTCACGATGTGTTTTAGCATCAACCACCCCGACAGCAAGAAGCCGTCGTGTTGCGGTGTCGACGGGATCCAGGACGCCCAGTGCGCCTGAGCCCGGACACTCCGGGAGTGGCCGGCGGCACGTACCTGACCCGGAATTCGGTACGCGTCCCCGGGAAACCGTCCCCGGGAAACCGTCCCCGGGAAACGAAAACAGAATGTAAACGCAGAACGGGAGAAGAACGAGAGGACACGCGTTATGGTCAAAAAGAAAAGATTACTGAAGGAAAAAGTTATTTCAAAGATTGGTCACGTCAAGAAGCCGGAAGGGCTGTCCCTGGAGCAGTGGCAGATTCTCCTGCGTAAACAGATCGCGAAAGATCAGAGGTTCAAAATCGAAAATATTGGAACACATCCCGTTTTTTCCGATTTTTCCGTCAGGAATCCCGAGACACAACGGACGTATCGTGTGTCCATCGGCGGGGAAGGTTTGGGCGTCAATTACTGTTCTTGCCCGGACTTTGCCGTCAATACCATCGGGACGTGCAAACATGTCGAATCGGTGCTTGACAAGTTGAGACGTCAAAAAGGCGGAAGGACGGCCCTGCGTGAGGGTGCGCACTGGGACTACTCGGTCGTCACACTGCGTTATGGTTTACAGAGAAAAGTCGCCTTTTCGTCCGGTCGGAAAAGCAGCGAGGGACTGAAGGCGTTAGCGGCTGATTTTTTCGATCAAGATCGTTGTTTGACGGCGAAGGGATTCGCAAATTTTGACAGGTTTGTAAAACAGGCAGGTGCCTTGAAGGACGATGTGCGATACCATGATGACGCGCTTGAATTTATCGCCAATGTCCGGGATGAGGGTGTGCGGCGAGAACGTGTGCACAAGATGTTTCCACAACAGACGCGTGATCCCGGGTGGGGATCGTTGATTAAAGCGGATTTGTATTCTTACCAGCGGGAAGGCGTGCTTTTTGCCGCTTCCGCCGGACGTTGTCTTATCGCCGATGAAATGGGTTTGGGTAAAACCATCCAGGCCATCGCCGCCGGCGAGGTCATGGCCAGGTGCTTCGGGATCGCGAAGGTGATCATCGTTTGTCCGGCGAGCTTGAAGTATCAATGGAAGCGGGAGATCGAGCGCTTTACGGATCGCGATGTTAAAGTCATCCAGGGGATATCGCCCCAACGGCAACGGCAGTATGGCGGGGAAGAGTTTTTTAAGGTCGTGAACTACGATGTGATCCACCGCGACCTTGATGTGATTAACCAATGGGGGCCGGATCTTGTCATTTTAGATGAAGCGCAGCGCATTAAAAACTGGAAGACGCGGATGGCGCAATCGGTCAAGCAGTTGAAATCTCCGTATGTGATTGTTCTCACAGGCACCCCGCTGGAAAATCGCCTTGAGGAATTGCATTCGATCGTCGGTTTTATTGATCGTCATCATTTGGGGCCGTTGTTCCGGTTCCTGGACCGTCATCAACAGGTCGATGAAGAAGGCAGGGTTGTCGGATACAGGGACCTTCATGAATTAGGCCGATCACTGGATCCGATCATGATTCGCCGCAGACGCGGCGAGGTTCTAAAGCAGCTGCCCGGGCGCATGGATAAGAATTATTTCGTGGAAATGACGAAAGAGCAGCAGGGTATTCATGAAGAATACCGGGATCTGGCCGCCCGCATCGTGAATAAGTGGCGGCGTTACAATTTTCTCACCGAAGAAGACAAGCGGAGATTAATGATCTTTTTACAGAACATGCGCATGGTGTGTGATAATACCTATTTGCTGGACCGGAACATGATTCATGGGAATAAAGTCAATGAGCTGGAAACACAGCTTGAAGAAATTTTCGAAGATCCAGACGTGAAGGTCGTTATCTTTTCTCAATGGCTTCGCATGATGGAGCTCGTGACAGCGATGCTGGACGTGAACAGCTGGAAACATGTTTTTTTAAACGGGAGTGTCCCGTCTCCTAAAAGAGGCGATCTCGTCAAGACGTTTCATGAAGATCCGGCATGCCGGGTGTTTTTATCGACGGAGGCGGGAAGCACCGGATTGAATCTGCAAAACGCGAATGTGGTGATCAATATGGATATCCCGTGGAATCCGGCGATTTTGGAGCAAAGGATCAGCCGTGTTCACCGGCTGGGCCAAACGCGGCCGGTACGGGTCATTAACTTTGTTGCCCGGGGGGCCATTGAGCACGGGATGCTGGGATTATTGAAATTCAAGCGATCGATGTTTTCCGGTGTTCTGGATAAGGGCGACAATAATGTCTTTATGGGCGACTCAAGGTTCAATCGATTTATGAAGACGGTGGAGGAGGCGACGGAGTCACTTGAATCGACGAGAGAAGGCCAGGAGGTATCAGAAGAAGCGGCCAGGGAAATGGAGACAGCCCGGCAAGAAGTGGAAAGCGTCGATGAGGGTGAAGGCGCGCCGGCACCAGCGTCCCCAAGAGGTCAAATTTCACAAACAAGCCGGGGAGAGGCGTTAAAAACAGCTTTGCAGATGGGGGCCGCGTTTTTAAACCGGTTAAGCGAGTGTCTGGGGGAAGAGGATAGAGAGAAGCGGACTTCAGCCCTTGAGGCGTCTTTGGGCATCAGGATCGACAAGGATAAAAATACCGGCCGCAGGACAATCCAAATCCCCGTCCCGGAGGAAGAAATTTTAAAACAAGTGACGGGTATCGTCGGTAGTTTTTTGAGTTTATTGAAGAAATAAATGGGCCCGGACATTCCCGGGAGTGGCCAACGGCATCGTCCGGAGGTGAATCCGCGCCGCGCGGCGCGGATTGAGATTCTTGCGGCGCCGCAAGAATTGAATTCGTGAGGAAACTCACAAATTGAGGGGTACGTTACACGACCACAGGGAGCCCTTTAGGGGCGTTTCCGGAAAACCGTTGAGGAAGTAACAGCATGATTCAGAAGCGTAAAAGAATATTTGCCGCGGTAAAAAGTTTCCTAATAATATTATTTTTTTCTAAGGTTTTGTATGCAACCGTTATTGAATCGCCGGAACCAGAGTTAGTTGCCCAATGGGCTAACTTTTCACGACCTGTAACTTTGGAGGCGAAGGAAATTAAAGATGGAGACTATATGAAATGGGGAAAGCCGATATGGATTTTTTCTTATCGGGCTCCAAAAGATTCGTTGACCAGTTATATAATCGCTGTTTACGAAAAAGGAACACTTTTCCAAGAGAATCGCGAGAAGATGATTAAGGCCATTGAAGATCAAGTCCAAAGCGGAAAGATAAATAATTTTAGGGAAATGATCCATATTGATGAAAGGGTCGATGGGAGGAGAGTATACTTTGCAATTATGGGTTTGGGTCCTGGGGGAGTGATTTTTGGAGCATTTACATTCTTCGCTGATTTTGACCTTTTAGTTACTGAAGCACAGGGACATGAGAAGGAGATAGAGGATCCAGCCATTCCTAAAAATGATTTAAACATAGTGTATATGAAGGTTGAAAGATATGCGCTCGATCAATTAAAGGCAGAGTCCGTAGAAGAATGATTTCAAATGCTAACAACAGAAAGAAAGTTTTTGTGGCTATGTCTGGAGGCGTGGACTCCTCTGTCGTGGCCGGGATGATGAAGGAACAAGGCCACGAGGTCGTCGGGGTTACGATGTGCTTTAGCATCAATCATCCCGAAAGCAAGAAGCCGTCGTGCTGCGGGGTCGACGGCATCCAGGACGCCCAGCGCGCCGCGCAGATCCTTGATATTCCGCACTACGTCCTGGATTTTGCCAAGGACATTGACCAGCACATCATTGAAGATTTCACGAACGAATATTTGAGCGGCCGCACGCCGAATCCGTGCGTGCGCTGTAACCAGCATTTGAAATTCGGCAGTCTTTACGCCAAGGTCAAGAGCTTGGGCGCGGATTATCTCGCCACGGGACATTACGGCCGTATCGAATACAATGAAGCCGCGGAGCAGTTTGAGCTCAAGAAGGCCAAAGATCTCAAGAAAGACCAGTCGTATTTCCTTTATAGTATGCGTAAAGAAACCCTGCCGTCGGTTTTGTTCCCGCTGGGAAACTTGACCAAGCCCGAGGTGCGCGCGCTGGCCCGCAAATACAAGCTCAATACCGCCGAGAAACCGGAGAGCCAGGACATTTGCTTTGTCCCGGACGCGGGATACAAAAAATTTCTGGAAGACCGCGTTGGCAGCCGTATTTTCCAGCCCGGGGATTTTATGGACCAGGACGGCAAGGTCGTGGGCCAGCACAAAGGCATCGCGCATTACACCATCGGCCAGCGCGACAAACTGGGTATCGCTTTGGGGCATCCCGTGTACGTGTACAAGATCAACAAAGAGACCAACACCGTCCACGTCGGACCGGAGTCGTGTCTTTACTCGGCGGGATTTTATGCCGGACAATTTAATCCGGTCAGCATTCCAATTCCGCAAGAAAAAATGGAAGTCAGCGCGCGTATCCGTTATAATGCTCCGGAAACAGCGGCTTATTTGACCTGCCTGTTCCCCAGAGGGGAACCTACTCGGCCGGCAGGCAGGCTGTGTTTGCCAGGAGGCAGGGTGAAGGTTGAGTTTGCCGCGCCGCAAAAGTCCGTCACGCCGGGGCAGTCGGCGGTTTTTTACCAAGGGGATGTGGTCCTCGCCGGAGCTATCATTGACGAGCCTATCCCTTGTTTGCAGAAGATCGGATCTTATGGACATTAAATTAGACCGCGCTAACCTTAAAAATCACGTCAGCGAAAAAGATTACAAGGCTTTGCTGCCCGCCGTCCAGAAGGCCCACAGCGACCTGGAAAACAAGACGGGGAAAGGCGCCGCCTTCACCGGCTGGCTCGACCTCCCCTCCCGGATGGAAGACAGCTTTCTGGACGAGCTCGTTGAGTTCGGCAAAGAGGTCCGGGAGAACTCCGATTGTTTGATCAGCATCGGCATCGGAGGCTCGTACGTCGGCGTCCACGCCACGCTGGAGTTTTTGATCGCGGAACAGAAACTGCCCGTCCATTTCGCCGGTCAGGACCTAAGCTCCAACTATCTTTATTATTTGCTCAAAGGCCTCGAAAATAAAAGGATCACCGTGGTCGTGATTTCCAAATCCGGCACCACGACCGAGCCCGCGCTGGCGTTTCGCGTCATCAAAAAATTTATGCAGGAGCAGTATTCCGTCGAGGAACTTAAAAAAAGGATCATCTGCATCACCGACCCGAAGGAAGGCGCTTTGCGCGCCATCGCGCGCAAGGCCGGTTACCGGACGTTTCCCATCGACGGGGACATCGGCGGCCGGTTTTCGGTCCTGACCGCGGCGGGGCTGGTGCCGCTGGCCATCGCCGGCATCGATATCAAGGGGTTGATCCAGGGCGCGCGCGCGGCCCAGCGCTATTGCTCGCGGATGGACATGGAGGCTAACATCGCTTATCAGTACGCGGCCGCGCGGTTCCTGCTTTATAAACAGGGAAAGACTATTGAGGTGTTGTCGACCTTTTATCAGCGTCTGGCTTTGGTGGAAGAATGGTGGAAGCAGCTTTTCGGGGAAAGCGAAGGCAAGGACGGCAAGGGACTTTTCCCCACGTCCTTGAGTTTCACGACGGACCTGCATTCCATGGGGCAGTTGATCCAGGAGGGTCCGCGCAACATGTTCGAGACGTTCCTGCTGGTGGACCAGCCCGCGCACGGGGTGATCGTCCCCGAGGACAAGGACAACCTGGACAATTTCAATTGCGTCGCCGGCAAAGACCTCGATTACGTCAACAAACAGGCCTGGCGGGCGACGGCCACGGCCCATTACGAAGGCGGCGTGCCCAACATGACCATCACGGTCCCGCGT
>JACRHP010000047.1 GCA_016212005.1 Candidatus Omnitrophota bacterium
ATCCCCAGGTTATAGTGCACGTTGGCGTCGTTGGGGTCGATCTTCAGGCACTCCAGGTATTCTCCCTCTTCCGCTTCGTACATGCCGGTCTTGTCATACGCGACGGCCAGGTTAAAGTGCATGTCCAGTTTCTGTTTATCTGCCGGCGCCGGGACAACACCTTTTCTTTTGGGAAACAGGGCAAAGCCCCGCCGGTCCGCCGTCGCGCCCCCCTTGGCCAGCTTGGCCTCCAGGGAAGATTTTTCAGCCAAAAGCTTGTTGACAAAATTTTCCTGCTCCTTCCGGCGCACCTGCGCGGCCTTTAATTCCTCCGTCAATTCCATTTTCAATCCTTCAAGTCTTCCAAGCCGGTCCTGCGCGGCCTTCAGGGAGCGCGCCAGACGGGAAATTCTCGCTCCCCGTTCTTTTTGCTCTTTCGAGAAAACGCCCTCTTTACGGCCGAGCTCATCCTGCAGTGCGTTGATCTTTTGCAAGGACTGCTGCCATTTTTCTTCGACGTCCTTCTTTTCTTCCCCCAGGGAGCGGCTGGCCTTGATCTGATCATCCAGCTGCGCCTTTAACTGGTCATTGTCGAGAAGGATTTTCCGCCGCCCGGCGGTCCATTCCGCTTCCCTGGTCTTGTAAAGGGCCAGCTCAACGGCTAACTGCTTTTGATTTTCCGCGCTTTTTCCCGCGGCCGCCTTGAGCCCGGCCTCCCGGGCCTGGCTGGAAACCCGCTCCTCGGCCAATTGCTTTTCACCCGCCGCCGCCCGCTCCTGCTCATTTTTCAATTCCTCCTCGATCGAGCGGACCTTTTTCAGCGCGGCTTCAGTCTGGCCCGTCATGTCCTGGAAATCAGCCTTCAGCTTCGCCTCGCTTGTCTCATGAGAAACCCGCTCCCCGGCCAATTGCTCTTCGACCGCCGCCAGCCGCTCCCGGTTATCTTTCAATTCCTCCTCGAGCGAACGGATCTTTTCCAGCGCGGCTTCAGTCTGGCCCGTCATGTCCTGGAGATCAGCCTTCAGCCTGGACTGGTCCGCTTCACAAAAGCTTTGCCGGGCGGCCCACTCTTTCTCGTTCGCCGCGACTTTTTCCTCCCAATCTTCCTGCAGACGGTCCATCTCCAACGCCTGCCGCGCCAGCTCCTCCTCAAGACGCTTCCGCTCCGCCTCCGCCGCCGCGAACCGCTTCGTCAAATCCGCGTTCTCTTTTTCGAGGCCCTTCTTTATTATGGCCATTTCTCCGGCCAGCCCCGTCCTCTCTTCCTCCAGCGCCTTGATGGTCATTTTGTTCTTCTTCTGCGCTTCTTCCACCGCCTTTTCCCTTTGCGCCCGAAGATGTTTTGTCTCCTCTGCCAGAGATTGCTCCTTGACCCTGACTTCCTCATAAAGTCTGTTTTTTTCACCCTCCAGCGCCTTGGCCGCCCTTTGGCTCTCCACCCAATCCTCGGCCCTGGCTTCTTCAAGGGCCCGTGCCTGCCGGGCCACAAGGTCCGCTTTCTCCTTCTCAAACGTTTGTTTTAAACGGCCGACCTGGTCCGCGAGGCTGGTCTTTTCCGTCTGAAGGCTGCCGACGGCAGCAGCCGTCTCTGCCTGACTGGCCTGAAAAGTGGAGCTGATTTGCTCAAGCTGTTCATTAAGATCGGCCTTTTCTTCTTCCATGGCCTTAACGGCGGCCTCGCTCCGGGACTGGTCCTCCTTGATCCTCGCGAACTCTTTCTTCAACCGGTCCCTTTCTTTGGCGACCAACCCCAGCTCCTTGCTGACCTCGCTGAAGGCCGCTTTCAATTCGTCGCCGGAGGCCGGGCCCTCTTCTTTCTGCCCCGCGGGCGCCGCGGCGCCCGCGCCCGCCGCGATCAGTTTTTCCTTTTCTTCCTGCAGGTTGCGGATATGCCCGATCAGGACATTACGCTCGTTCTCCAGCTGCGCGTATTTTTGTTCCAGCGCCTGGAGTTGCTGCCTTAGATCCAGGTTCCTCTGGACGAGCTGTTCATAGTCGCTGCCGGCGGCATGGGCCTGGATAGATAAGCACAAAGTTACCACCAAGAATAGACAAGCAATAGAAAATTTGAGATGGGCTAAAGACAGGTTCATAATTGTTGTTCGTATCTCGTATCCCGTCGCTCGTATTTCGTAACGAGATACGAAATACGAGATACGAGATACTAATTTATTTTCTTATCCCCTTCGTCTCTTTGCGCATATCCCGCTGCAGCATGAACGATTCCCGGCCGCTGATGATGCGCGGGGTCAGGAACACGATCGTCTCCGACCTCTGGACGGTGTCCGTCGTGTTGCTGAACAGTTTCCCCACGACCGGGACGTCCCCGATCACCGGCACCTTGTTGCCCGATTTTTGTTTGGTGTCCTTGATCATGCCGGCGATGATGATCGTGGTCCCGTCCTTGATCAGGACCGTCGATTCCGCGTTGGAGGTCTCGATGACCGGCACCCGCTGGTCGGCCGATTCCGACGGGAAAAAGCTGGTGATCGAGCTGACCTCGGGCTTGATGAGCATGCTGATATAGCCGTCTTTATTGATCGTGGGGGTGACATTGAGCTTGACGCCGACGTCGACGAACGTGAACTGGGTGGACTCGGTCGTGGCGGCGGTGGTGGTCGTGGTCGTCGTCTCCGAATAGGGCTGCTTGGTGATGACGTTGATGGTGGCCTCTTTGCCTTCTTCGGTGGCGATGTGCGGGTTGGAGAGGATCTTGGTCTCGCCGATCGTCGAAAGCGTCTCCAGCACGAAGTCAAGCGTGTTGGTGCCGGTGCGCGCGACGGTCAGTTTGCCGAACGTGTCCGTCAGCCCCACGGACATGCTGCTCTCCGGCGTGATGGAAAGCCCCCGTAACCCGCCGGCCTGGCCGGCCGTGAAGATCCTGTTCCAGTCGATGCCCCACTTGTAGGTGTCCGACAGCGACACCTGGATGATCTTGGCCTCGATAAAGACCTGCCGGATCTTGCGGTCAAAGGCCCTGATAATGGTCTCGACCTGCTTGAGCTTGTGCGGCAGGTCCGTGATGACGAAGGTGTTGGTGCGCACGTCGGCGCGGATGGTCCCCACGTTGGGGGTCAGCGCCGCCGTGACCTCCGCCTGGATCGCTTCCACCCTGGCGTAATTAAGTTCGAACACCTTCGTTTCCGTCGGCAATACGCGGGAGATGGTCGAAATGTCCGACTTTTTAACGACCGCGTCCATCTCCCTGATCTTTTTGGGCGTGTCGACAATGACGAGGATCCCTGTGGAGTCATCAAAGATGATCTTGCCGATATCGCTTTTCACGTTGCCCAGAAGGGTGCCGACGGCCTGGGCGGAGGCGTATTTCAGCTGGTAGATCACCGTCCGGCGCTGGTCGTTGAAATCCACGCCCTGCAACGCTTTATATTCCGTGTTGGAGATGACTTTAATGACATTGCCCTGCACCTGGTAGGCCAGGCTATTCGTCGAAAAAAGGATCCGGAGGATGTCGCCGATGGTGACCTCATTGACCAGCAGGTTCACCATGCCGTTGACATCCGGGGCGATGGCGATATTCATGTTGCCTTCCACAGCCACAAATTTCAGGAAATCCACGATAGACATCCCCTTGATATCGACGGAAATTCTTTTGGTCAGCCCCGGGAAATCTTCCGCGGACAAATCCTGACTGACCCCCAAATTTAAAGTGGAGAAACCGGACCGGGCCCGGACAGCGTCATTGCCGTCTTTACCTTGAGGCAAGGGCGGGCTTTCCGTATCCGCCAGGTTACCGGGAGCGACGGCGGCGGGCTGAACAACATTATCCATCCCCGTGTCCGGGACAGCGAGTTGCGCATTTTCCGGCATCGCCGTCCCGGTGGTCTGGTCCACGGGCACATCATCCGCCGCGGCCGCTGACACCCTGCCGGCCATCACCATCACAATAACAGTGACAGGGACTAATTTTCTTAAGAAATCAGCCCCTGGAAAATTACTCCCTGTCACTGATTTCTTTTTCACAACTCCATCTCCTCACCATTATAAGTAACAACTACCTTGTCCCGAAGGATCCGTTTAATCTGTATTTCTGTTTTGCCGATTAATTCCCCTTCTTTCAAAAAATATACCTCCTGGGCGGCCCCGTTCTGGATCATCGCTTTAGGTGTCTCTCCCCACGCGATCCCGACTATTTTCAAACCCTGGGCCAGTTCCTTTAACTGCGGTTTCGGCGGCGGCGATGGGGCCGGTGGGGGAGGTTCCGGTTGCTCCACCTGCTTGACCACTTCCTCGGGGAGGCTGAAGATATCCCTTGTCCGTACCTGGTTAAGATAATAATCCATCGCCTGGAACACTTCGACGTCCTGCGTCTGGAATTGTTCAAACCTGATCCTGGAAATAGCCCCCATCAATTTCTGAATGCTCGGGTTCTGGTCGGTGGCAAGCATGATGCCCCAGGCGACCAAAGCGACCAAGATCAGCGTCGACACCCTGTTGACCGCGGTCAGATCGATACCGTCGACAAAAAGCTGTTTCAGGCCCTGCAGGCGCGAAAGCGGATCCAGCATCCCCGCGGCGGAGCCCGCGCCCTGCGCGCCAGGCGAAGCTTTCTGGGCTCCGGCTCCCCCCTTGGGCAACAGCTGTCCGACTTTCTGGAAAAACGATCCTTTGGCGCTTGCCCCGGCCGCCGTCGGGGGAACCTGGGCGGCCGCCGAAGTCTCTTTTTCCTTCTGCATTACCCTGAACAGCCGTTCTTCCGGCGAAATATTTTCTTCAGGCATTGGATGGCATACCTATCCCGCCAGCGACCGGCTTGACCTGCTGGTGGACCAGGGCCTCGATGACATTCCTGTCCACCAGAGACCGGTTATACATCACCAGGTATTCCAGCGCGTCGTGGCAGATCATCGTCGTCTTCCTGGGATACCCTTGCGCGTATTCGTAAACCGCCTCAACGGCGCCGTCGTCAAACAGCGTCCTCACGGAAAAATGCCCGGCGCGTTTAAGCCGGAACCGGATCAATTCCCTGATCTCGTCTTTTTCCAGAGGGTTAATGACATATTTCAAAGCGATCCTGTCCCAAAGGTTGGCGATCTGACTGATCCCAGGCAGCAGTTCCATCTGCCCGAACAGGACGATCTGGATCAGCTTGCTCTCGTTGGTCTCGTAATTTAACAGGACACGCAAGATCTCTTTGGAAGCCCCGGCGAGCTTCTGGGCTTCGTCGATAAAAAGCACCACCGTCCGGCCGTTAAGGACGGCCTCCTCAAACAAAAAATGTTCAATGGCCTTTTTGTAGCCGGTGACGGAACGCTCGCCCGGCTGCAGGCCGAAAGATCCCCCCAGCATCGACAGAAAATCCAGTTCACCCTGGGCCGAAGGGTCGAGGATGACCTTCAAAATATATTCCGGCTCATCGGTGAGGGTCGCCATCAGCTTGCGCATCAGCGTGCTTTTCCCCGTCCCGACATCTCCGAGGATAAGGCTTAACCCCCTCTTAAGGTCGATGGCGACACGCAAACGGTAAAAAGCCGCCATATGTCCCCTGGCCTGGTAGAAAAATGCCGGGTCGGGGTTCGTTGAAAACGGCTCTTTATACAACCCCAGCAGTTTATAGTAACTCATCTCGCCCCTTGCGGATACAAATTTTACGGATTAATTTGTCTCCCATGCCCGCCCCCCTCATACCCCCGTCATTTTTTTGCGGATCAGCCGTAGCGGATACCCCTCCTTGACCAGCCTGTTGATCTCGGACAGGCGTCTTTTGACCTCATCGCGGTCATACATGCGCGCGTTGCCGTCTTTGGTCACGACATCCAGAAGCCCCAGGTTCGTGTAATGGTTCACCGCCTGGTAGCTGATCTGGAACTCGCGGATGATCTCCGCCGCCGATATAAAATTGGAATTCACTCTTCCATGCATAAGCCGGGACCCTGGTATTACGAAAGTTATGGTAACCACAATAAGTATGCTATTCACTACATATACCATACCGAAAAAGGCTTGCAACGATTATTTAGGAAATTTTACAGGAAGGGTTAGCCGGCCGTAGACTAAAGACTGAAGACTAACGACTAAAGACAAAAACTCCTCCAACCATACCCAAGCTTTAGTCTGTAGTCTTTGGTCTTTAGTCTTATTCAAACCGGATATCGTCGAGGTAAAACGTGCAGCTTTCGCCGTTGACTTCTTCGGAAGTCGACCAGGCGAAACCGCCGCTTATGTAGGAGAGGTCTTTGCCGCGGAGGTCCACCGTATACTGGCGCCATTCGCCGGAGAGGATGACCGGCCCCAGGACCGCGAGGTCGGAATCCGGATAATTGCCCGAAATGCCGCCGACCGTGAACTCCTGGACCTGCTCGCCGCCCTTGTCCCCCCGCGCCCAGAAAGTCAACCGTTGCGCGCCGGTCAGATTGAAACCGCCCTTGCGCTGGCCCCAGTTATTGGCCGGGCTAAGCCAATAGATGCCGGCCCATTTCTGGTCTTTGCGCGAACAGGCGAGGTCGTATTCCACGCGGATACAGGTTTTGCCGGAATGACAATTTGCGGTCCAGGCCTCGTTGAGGGACAAGCAACGGCCGTTGGGCATAAACCCCGATGGGACATAATGGTTCCGGCTGGAGGCTTTGTCGGAATAAATATGGAACGGCTGGAACGGATCCGCTTCAGGGGAAGGGACCCCGGGCCTCTGGAGCTCTGCCACGGCCGCGTTTTGCGACGAGACAACGGAGGTCGCGTGCGCGGCGGGCTTCTGATCGGTCTTCCCGCAGCCCAAAAAAAGAAAAATCGATAAAATACATGACACAGATCTAACGCGGACCCAGAACGCTGATCTACCGCTGATTCCGCTTGCTGTCATAAATCACTCGCTTAAACTCCAAACCCTTATCCCCAAAATTGATCAACAACCCCAATCTATACTCCGACCCCTTCAAATAATGCCAGAATTGTTCCGTGTATTCTAACCTCCTAATTCATCCAAGGCTTGCTGGGCGGCCTCGGCCGGTTTCCAGAACCATCCCTTGGGGTCCCAGCACTGGGCGTAAAAATACTGGTCAACCAGTTTCTGATACGCCTGTTTGGCCTCCGCGTTCTTGCCGGCCTTGCGCAGGGCTTCTCCCTGGATATACAGCGAGGTGCCCACGTCGTTAAGCGCCCAATATTCAAATATCTTGTCCTTGGATTCCCAAGGGTATTCCGTGAGAGAATCCTGCATCTGCTTGGCCTTGACGGCATAGAGCTCCAGGGCCTTGTTGACATAAGCGGAAACTTCATCCTGTTTGTCAGCGGCCAGTGCCTTCCAGGCCTGGGTGGTCAGGAAAGAAGAAGTATAATCCCCGAAATCCATCGTGGAACCGGATTCGAGCATGGACAGTTTGTCGCGGGCGGCCTCGGCCGGCTTCCAGAACCAACCTTGGGGGTCCCATGCCTGCCCGTAAGAGAACTCGTTGATAACACGGTTGTAGGCGGCCTTGGCTTCATCGGTCTTGTTCGCCTTGCGGTAGGATTCCCCCTGGATAAAGAGGCTGGTGGCGATGTCATTGAGTGCCCAATAGGAGAAGATCTGGTCATTGGATCCCGTCGGGTAGCCTGTCAAGCTGCTCTGCATTTTCCTGGCCTGGTCGGTATACATTTCAACGCATTTGTTCGTGTAGACCAGAACAGCCTCCAGGTCCCCTTCTTTCAGGGCATTCCACGCCTTCGTCGTCAGCGTTTCAGAACGGTAATCGCCGAAATTATAAGCCGCGGACACCTGCGATGGCGAGCCAATGATTAATGTGGACACTAAAAACATTACCCCAAGAAAACCCATTTTCATACATCCTCCTGTTTGCTTTTAATAGGTTTGAGCCTGCCCCCACTGATTCGTTTCACGAATCAAAGCGTGGGGATTAATGCTTCGACTTCGCTCAGCACTCCTTCGAAGCACCCTGAGCAACGTCGAAGGGTTCGGCCTTATAACTTATGTCACTACGTTCCATAAGTTATGGCCTCATTAAGAAACGACTAAAAGTATACATCATTTTCCGAAAAAGTGCCAATGCCGCTATTTATGCCGCTATTTATTCCACATTTCCTTGTAGGCGAAATAACTCTTGCGCAGTTGCCGCAAGAACGGGCTGTGCTGCCCGTTGCCCTGGCCGGTCACGCCGAACCATTCCTCAAAATAATAGCCGCCGGGAAACGGCCCGATGGCATCCGATTTGCGGTCGTGGCGGTACGGCTCATAGTTCTTCCACCATTCGTCGGTCCATTCGAAGACGATGCCGCCCAGGGCGTTGCCCGTCCCGCGGCTGTGGCCGGCCAGGTTCCCCTCAATATCCATCCAGTTGCCGCGATGATACGCCGCCTGGGCCTCCTCCGCTTCTTCCAGCGTCAGATGCGGCGCCCAGGCCGGACAGCCGTATTCAGTAATAAAAGCGGGCTTGCCGCTCGCGTCGAAGACCTGCTCCCAGAACGAGCCGAAACCGTAATCGCCGCGGTAGACGTTGCCGGCGAAAATGTCGACGTCGGGCGCGTGGCGGGCGAAGACGTCCAGGAACAGGGCGTCGCCGTTGTTGACGGCGATGGGATGGTCAGGGTCCACGGACTTGATCCATTTGGCCACTTCGTTGACAAACTCAAAATAGGCCTGCGGTTTTTTATCCGCGTTGCACGCCACGCCATAGTTGTTCTCGTTGCCCAGGACCCACAAAAGGATATACGGCTCGTCCTTGAATTCCATGACCATCTTCTGCACCGACTCCATCATCTTCGCGCGGTGCTGCGGGTTTTCGTAATCGGTCCCTTCCGCCCAGGTGGCGCCGGAATCAATGGCGTATTTTCCTAAATAATTGCCCATGATCACGCGGAATCCGTATTTTTGAAACATCTTGCGCAAAAGGTCCTTGTCCGGCTTCTTCGGATGCCAGTACAGGCGGATCGTGTTGGCGCCCATTTCCTTCATCAAGGCAAAATCCCCGACGACCGGCTCGTCCGGGTCCTGCGCGTTGTTGCGGTTTTTATCCACCCAGCTGTCGTAAGGCCCGTCGACGCGGCCGTTACCGTTGGTGTCCTCTTCCATCCAGTTGGCCAAGGTCCCTTTATCCGGGCTCTGCCCGACCTTTGTCGGCGCGTACGTGATGCCTTTTATGATATAAGGTTTCCCTTGAACGAGAAGCTGCCAGTGACCGTTGTCATACTGCGCCAATTGGACTTGCCCCGTGCCCGTGACCCGGCGCGGCTGGCCCAGATTCACTTTGTCCTCGATCCCCAGCCGCTCCATGTCCTTCTGGACAAGGCTTTTCTCGACGATCTTACCCGGGTAAACGGCGATCACATCGTTGGCGGCGTCGTTGTCGGAACCGTTACGGACCGTAATTTTCATATATTTGTCGACCAGGTTCAGCTCAGGATGGATGCGCAGGATGTACCGTATCTTCGCGATCGCCGCCTGCCCCGGATACCAGGGCGTCTGCCAATATGTCCAAGCGACTGTTTTAGGGAAATGGATGACAAGGGCGTGATACGCGCGCAGGGCTTCGTAGTACATCCCCGCCTTTTCAAAAATGATGCCCAGGTAAAAAAGCCGCACGCCCCAGGATTCGGGCGCCGTCACCCACTTGAAATACGCCGCCTCCAGGTCGTCGCTGTTGACAAAATCCCAGTGTGTCCCTTTCAGGCGCCCTTCTTTACGTACTTCCTTATAACGGGGGTTCTGGAAGATGGCGCTGGTGTTGGGGTAGATCCCTTCGCCAACCGCGCGGCTCAACCCGGTCATGTCCTTGATGGCGTAGTTATAATCCTCCGTCCCCACATTCTGGAATTCACCGTATTTTTGATAATCCACGACCGGCGCGCGCCCCGGCGTGTAGATAAATGGCCTGGTACGCGCGGCCTTCGGCGGTTGGGGCTCCTCTTCTTGCGCCTTGCCGGTCAGAACATCGATGCTCGCCTGACTTTTTTCCGCCACCGACCAGTACCAGCCCCGCGGGTCCCACGCCTGCGCCCACGAGTATTCGTCGGTGATCTCATGGAACTTCACGACAGCGTCCTCGGTCTTGCCCGCGTTCATCAAGGCTTCGGCGCGGATGAAAAGACACGTCGCGACGTCATTAAGGGCTTGATAATTGGGTTCCTGTCCGCGGGGCGGGAGGCTGCTCAATTGTTTTTGCTGCTCTTTGGCCTCTTTGCCATATAACGCGACACACTGGCCGACGATGGCCTCGACCCGGTCGAAGTTCCCCTGACCTGACGCTTCCCAGGCCTGACGGACAAGCTCTTGCGAAGAAGAGGGTTCTGCGGCAGGATGTTCCTGGGCAAAAGTTGCGGAGACAGAAAAAAGGATCAGGGCAGAAAGCAGAAAGCAGAAATTAAAAAGCCGTGTCTCTTTCATCCCACGATCGCCCCGGAAGAAAGTCCTTTAACAATATGTTTCTGCATCGCGAGGTAAATGACGATGATGGGGATGGCGGCGATGGTCAGCCCCGCCATCAACAGCGGGTAATCCACGCTGTGCGTCCCCTGGAAGACCATCAACCCTCTTTGCAGGGGCATCAGCGATTTGTCGTTGAGTAAAAGCGTGGCCAGGATGTATTCATTCCAGACATTAAGCGAGTTGAAAATAACAATGACCGCGATCGCGGGCCTGGCCAGCGGCAGGGCTACATGCCTCCATATCCCCAGCCGGCTGCATCCGTCGATACGGGCCGCGTCCTCCAGGTCGGGCGGCATCTTGTCGAAAAAAGTCTTCAACAAAAGGATGCTCATCGACAGCCCGACGTTGATCATGCACAAAATATATCCGGCCCGCGTGTTGATAAGGCCCAGGACCGTCATCAGCCGGTACAGCGGCACAAAGCTCCCGGGCAAAGGGATCATCATCGCGGCGACGAACATATAAAAAAAGAAATTTTTGCCCGGAAAATTCAGGCGGGAAAAGGCGTACGCGGCCAGGGAGGCGACCAGAACGATGCCGACAACGACGCAAGTCGTGTAAAAAAGACTGTTAAAAAAATACACGGCGAAATTGCCTTCAGTCCAGGCCTGGGCGAAATTTCCAAAATGAAGAGAGCCCGGGATGAACGATTTATCCGTAAAGACGGTGGCATTGGTCATCAGGGCGCAACGCAGCATCCAGAAAAGCGGGAACAGGCACGTCACGGAAAAAACCAGAAGAAGCGCGTGGACGAAAAATCCTTTTACCGTCCTCTCCAGAACATACCGGTTCGTTTCCATAAAAGTTCTCCCCCCTTACGCCTGTTTAAGGCGGCCCGACAGCGATTTGAAGGCCACCGAGACCATGATCAGGATAACGCCGAAGTTGACCCCCATCGCGCAGGCATAACCGAAACGGTTGGTGCCGGTCATCGCCGCCAAAATACGGGTGACGGGAACCTCGGTATGGTAGCCGAGTCCCTGGCCGACCATCGACAAGACCAGGACAAAAACCTGCATGGAGCCCAGGACCGTCAGGATCACCACGACCAGCATGACCGGGACCATCATCGGGACGGTCACGTTGGTAAAGAGCTTCCATGAATTTGCCCCGTCGACGCGCGCGGCCTCGTAGAGCTGGCGGTCGATGGTCTGCAGCCCCGCCAGAAGCATGATAAAACCCCACCCGAACCCTTTCCAGCAATGCACGACCGCGATGCACGTCAATGCCGTCTTCGGGTCCGAAAGCCAGTTGTGCGCCAGCTGCGGCAAACCCGTTTGGGTCAGCCAGTAATTCAACAACCCGATGTGCTGACCGTCCTGCATGCCCGCGTAAAGGATCCACTGCCAGATCAAGCCGACCACGACCTCCGAAAGGACCGGCGGGATAAAAAATACGACACGGTAAAACCGGCGCATGCGGATCTCCCGGTCGCAGGCCAAAGCGAGCGCGAAAGCTAAAATGTTCTGGAACGTCAACGCGATCAGCGTGATATACGCCGCGTGTCCCATCGCCTGCCACCAGACGGCGTCGCCCATGAGCTCCCGGAAGTTCTGCAGCCCGACGTATTTCATCGACGGGGTGATCCCGTTCCATTGGTGGAAAGACAGACGAAAAATATCAAAGAACGGATAAATATAAAAGATCGAAAAAATAATGATGGCGGGGAAGGCGAAGGAAAAATTCTTGAGGTTATCCTGAAGTCTTGGCCAGGAGAAGCTATTTATATTCATTGTTTCGTATCTCGTCGCCCGTATCCCGTATCTCGACGAAATACGAGATACAAGATACGAAATACGGTTATTGTTTCGTTTTCTTCAATTCGCGCTCCTTGACCTCCTGGACTTCGCGCGCGACTTCTTCGGGGGTTTTCTCCCCGATAATGATGGACTGGATCCCTTTATCAAATTTCTCGGTGACGACGGCGTCCTCATTGTACGGCCAGACCGTCGGGTGGGTCGTCTGGTCCATGACGCCGGCAAACTGCGAAAGGATTGCCGGGATGGACGCGAGGGCTTCCCGGTTCGACGGCAAATTCTTTGTTTCGCCCGCCAGAAAGGCCTGCTGGTCTTTTTCGGTCAGCCACTTTAAAAAGGCGACCGCCTTGTCTTTGCGTGGCGAGGCGTTATTGACGACGAACGATGAGCCGGCCCCGCCCCAGATGCGCATCGGCCGGTTGGGGTTGACCGGCGGCGGCAGCATGGCGCCGTATTCCAGTTTCTGGTTCATATCGCCGTAGACGTTCACGCACCATGAGCCGTTAAACGCGAAGGCGGCGCGCTCCAGGGCGAAATCCTGTTCGGCGTATTTATTCGGTTTGGTCACGATCCCTTCCGCCAGCACGCCCTTGTCGCGCAATTCCCTGAAAATATTGAAGACCTTGATCCAGTCCGGGTCGGTGTAAGGGACTTCGCCGCGGTACGTCGCCATGACCTTCTCTTCCCCCATAATGTTGAAGGCGTAATTGGAGGCGAAGCAATCGATCATCCAGATCTCTCCCCAGCCGGAAACAAGGCCCGCGATCCCCACGCGCTTGAGGGCCTGGCCCGCGTCGAGAAGCTCCTGAAAGGTCCGGGGCGGATTCTTGATGCCCGCCTTGGCCAGGAGCTTTTTGTTATAAAGCATCTGGATATTGGTCACGTCGATGGGAACGCCGTAAATCCCCGGCTTGACCTTGTAGATATTCCCTTCCGAAAAACGGTTCACGTCCAGGGCCTTGGCGAACAGGCTCTTTTCCCAGGCCGCGTCGTCTTTATGGAACACTTCCGTCAAATCGGCGACAAAGCCGCTTTCAATGAACGAGGCGAATATTTCTTTTTTATCGAGGATCCCGTAGATGTCGGGAAGGACATGGGACTGGGCGGAGGCGACGACGCGCTGGGTATAGGCGTCGGAAGGGGCGTAAAGGTCAATTTTTACTTTGATGCCTGTTGTTTCTTCGTAACGTCTCGCCAGTTCCTCAAAGGCCTTTTGGCGGTCCGTCATCCAGTGCCAGAGGGTCACCGTGTTCAAGTCCTCTTTACGCTGGCCGCAACCACCCAGGAGCATCAAGCAAAGAGCAAAACCGACCGCTTTCTTCATTAACCCTCCCTTGTCTAACGTACATGATGGAAGAAACTTGCGACTCTGCTGAAAAATCCGGATACAAGGATTTTAGAGTATATCATCCCTCCCGCGGATTGTCAAAAAGACTTTCCGCCGAATTTTACCCCAGATCGATCGTCAATTCAATATTGCTGGCTTGATGAAAAAATTTTCTGGAGATTTTGATGCGGGCAGGAGCAAGAACATCGTAAGCGACGGCTTTCCCCCGGCAAGTAACCGCTTTAACCGCGTAGGATCCGAAATCCAGCTTTCTCTTATTCACATAATTAATCGTTATTGTTTTTCCGGAAAAAGGACAGGTAATGCCCGCCTTTCCCTGAAGATCGAATTCGTCCTTGAGAAGCTGCGGGGCAATGATCAGATCGCCGTACTCGCCGCGGACACCGAACACCTGCGTCAGGATAGTCAAAACCAGCCAGCTCGCCGAACCGGTCAGGTAATGGTACCGGCCGCGGCCCAGCGAATCGAAATATTCCGGGATGCCGGGATAGATCTTGCTCTTTTCGGTATCCGCGGCCATCCGGAAGATCGACTGGAGGACATCATGGCCGTCGCGCGCGAAATTTCTCTTATATAAGGCGTAGGCGTACATGACCGCCATATGGCTGAAAAACGACCCGTTTTCCTTGGTCCCGTAAGCGAACCCGAAGGCGCGGCCCAGCTCCAGGTAATGCGGCACCTTGAAATCGGTGTTCAAACGGTACCCGCCGAGCTTTTTGTCTTTTAAATACCACCGGACCGCCCGGACAACTTCCGCGACCTCTTTGTCTTCAGCCACCCCGCTCATCACCGGGAAAACCTGGCCGGTCAGGGTCATCCGGACGCCGGCCTCTTTCTTGCCCTCCACCTTCTCGCCCTGATTGTCGTAGTAGCCATTAAACCAACCCGGACCCGGATTACCCGGATTGCCGGCCAGAATTTTTTCCTGCCCCCGGACGTGCCGGACGATCCAGCCGCCTTTACGGCGCAAATCGCGCACGACATCCTCTATCTTGACGTTAACCTGCTCACCGCTGATCTGCGGCTGTGTCGCCGGGAAATATCTTTCGAACAGAAGTTTGCGTTTCCCCGCGACGTCGGCGTAGTCGAGCGCCTGGGCTTCGGCGAAACCGGGGACCGAATCCAAAAGGATCAGGACTTCCCGCGCCAAAGCGATCTCACCGATATTTTTACGCCGGGCGGTCCGCTCCAGGAGGTCCGCGCACCCCAGGAGGTTGCCGGCGTACAGGCTCATGAAAGCGACACTTTCCCCGCGCACGGCGGCCATATCCAGCCCGTCATTCCAGTCGGCGTTTTCCAGGCGGGTGATATTATGTTCTCCGACGTTAAAAAACTGGACCAGGTTCTGGACCAGGACATGTTCCAGGACCGTCCCTTCGTAAGGACGGTTGTTTTTATCCGTTACCCGGCTGCCGTCCCTCGGCGTCCAGCCATGGTCGTAGCGCTGCGCGCGGAAGATCTGGGGGTCGCGAAAATACGTCTGGCGTTCGAACAGGATATCGTCGTCGCCGGTCTGCTCGATATATAAAAGAAGGGTCAAGAACGGCCACGCGCCGTGGTCCATCCACACGCGGCTGATGGCGTTACGGTCCGCGAGGAATTCACCCGGCGCGGAACCGATGATCGTGGCGTTGGAGCCGTCGGTGCGCACGCCGGCGAAATTATTGATCAAAGTTTCCCGCACGCTGGAAGGTTCAATCAGGATCAAAGACAACAGATCCTGCCACAGGTCGCGCCAGCCCTTGCCCCCTTTGCCGTAATCATGGTCCGGCAAGAACGAGCAGCCGAAGATCCGGCGCAGCACCGGCTGGAGGACCACCCAGCGCATCCACGAATTAAATTCTTTATCCCCCGTCCGAAAACAGACGGAGGTGGATTTCTCCGACCAAAATTTCCGGTTACGCCGCAAGGCCGCCTCAAACTTCTCTGGTGAATTGAACCGACGGGAGGTTTGAGAGGCTTCGGGACGGCTTGAAGCGATCCCCATCACGACCAGATATTCCCGCGCCTTGCCGGGCGCCAAACGGATCTTTTTAAAACGCAGGGCGCCGACCGCCTCTTTGCCGTCGAGGGCTTCCTTCGGCAAGGCGGCCGGCGCACGGTTTTCCATAACCGCCTCCGGCGCGGACCAGGAGCCCGCCTCGCCGTAAAAACTCTCCACGGTAGGGAACGTCCCTTCAGGATAATCGCCGTCACCGGACCGGCCGAAAACGTAATAAACCGTCCGGTTTATCTTGTGGCCGTGCTCGTTGAAGATCATCGTCGGCGCCACCAGGACCCCTTGAGGCAATTGCGCGATCCGGTTTAAAAGCGAAGTCACGTGCTCATGGTCGTGTTTGTTGGCCAGGACCCTGGCGAAAACGGGGAGGCTGAACGTCGGGGTGATCGTCAGCGTTTTTTTCGACACGTTGCGGACGGTGACGCGCATCAACTCCACGCGCTCGCCCGTGACGGGGACAAAATTGACCGCTTCCAGCTCCAGGCCCGCCCGGGGATCGGTCCGCGTCAACTGGTGCCAGAGCGGACCCGCCGCGACCGCGGCCCGGCCGCGGCCCGCAGGCCCGGACCGGGCGAGCGAAACGACACCCCCGGTTTCCAGCCGGCAAAAAAAATCACGCAGGCCGTTACGCAGATCTTCCGTTGAAGCCGGTCTGGTCAAATAGCAGCTGCTGTCGATCTTGATATCACCGCTTAAGATGGGACTGACGGCTGATTTGATGCCGTCCGAATCGGTGCCGCACAGAGGGAAATAAATGGTGCTTGACCGCGGCGCTTGCGGGAAGACAAAGCTCACCCCGTCGTCAAGATAATGATACAGAGTTTTTGCCGGTGACATGGTCTTAAACGGACGTTATGGCAGGCATGACAAACTTGTACAGGCGGGACATATGCATAAGATCAACCGCGTGGAATTTCAAACCGATATCCCACATGCCCGATTCATCACCCGTGACCCAGACCACTTGCCCGCTCAAGGTCATGGGCTCCTTGTAATCAGGCAATTCAACTTCCAGGATCACACTGTCATTAAGATACAACCTTTGTTTCGTGGTGATCTGGGCCCCCTGGGCGGAGGCGTTGCGCAACGAGATGTTCGTGCCGTAGTCATTACGGCTGTCTTTGAACCTGACCGGGAACCGGGCGTTGAACCGCTCAAATGCCCTGCGGTCTTCTTCGATGTGCTCTGCGATCTTCACGGGTCCGTCCCTGGTTATGCGCTTGCTTTGGCGCCGGAGCCTTCCCTGTCTTGAAAATAATCCGCCAGATCGGCCTTGGCATCCTTGGGCACATGTTCAAACGCCACGCCGATCCTGAAATGCTCGCTGTCAGCGACCCGGCTGACCCACTTGACCTTGCCCATGACAAGGGTCGGGTCGCCTTCCTGCGACAAATCCAGCTGGATAGCAATTTCTTTATTGAGCGCCACGCGATGGTTGGAAACAAATCCCAGCCCGCCTTTGCTGAAATCAACCGTTTTGCTGGCACCGAAAGGTCCTTGCGCCCCGCTGTCTACCGGGACCAGACAGTCATGACGGAGGGTTTTTCTCTTGTTTTGCATTTGCGTAACTTCTTTATAGTTCAAAGGTTAATACAGCTTGTCTGATCCCTATTGTAGTACGCCGCGACAAATTAGCAATAAAGATTTAAATCAAAGAAAGCGTTTTCACTGATTTAAATATAATACATTATTGGACAAAAAGCAAATGTTTGACAAAAAAATCTTGCAAAAAGAAAAATAAGTTGTTAGTTTGGATAAAAGGAGCGTTACTCCACCGATGCTTGATTTTGCCGTCATCGCATTAATAGTCTATTGTTTCGTCCGCGGCTGGTGCAAGGGGCTGCTGCGCACCCTGGTCGGCCCGATCTCGCTCCTATTAAGCTGCGTCGTCGCCGTCCTTTATTACCTCCACACCCCCAACATGCTCATGGCGTTTGTCATCACCATTGCCGGGCCGATCTTGTTGAATATTTTGTTCTCTTTCGCGTTAAACGTATGGCAAAATACCGCCGGCGCCAGCAGGGCCCTTTCCCTGGAAAGCCGGATCCTCGGCGGCGGGCTTGCCGCCCTCTGGAGCGGCATCCATATTCTCTTTATCCTCGTCCTGATTGTGATCATTCCCATTAACGCGCCGTGGCTGAAAGGAATTCAGGAGAACGTCTTGAGTTCCAGGACATATTCGCTGGTGGACTCCTGGGTAAAACGCCTGCGGCCGGCCAAACCGATGGACCTGCACGGGATCTCCCGGTCGATGCAGGACCCGGCCCGGCAAGAACGTATCCAGTCTCTCGACGAATACAAGGCCGTGATGGAAGACGAGACCCTGCGGGAAATTTTGACGGACAAAGAATTCGTGGAGGCCGCGCGGAACAAGGATTTCTCCAAGCTGATGACCAATCCCAAAATGCAGGCGATCTTCCAGGACAAAAAACTTCTGCAAAAAATACTGGACCTGAACCTCAAGATCATGGAACAAAGCGCCGCAGCCCCGGCCCCTGCGTCCCTTGAGTCCCTTGAGTCCCTTGGGGGACAAACGCCCGCGCCCTGACCCCGCGTTTCTACTTCCCGATGCAAAACTGCGCGAAGATCTGTTCCAGGAGATCATTGTCCGCGTGCCGGCCCGTGATCGTGTCCAGATAATTAACGGCACGCTTGATCTCTTCCGAAACAAATTCCAGCGACAACCCGCTTGCCAGCGTCTCTTCGGCTTTTTGGACCGCCTCCAGGCAATCCCGCAGGGCCCGGACATGCCGCATGTTGCTGACCAACACTCCTTTTGTGTCCGTCATCTGACCGTGCCAGACGCGCTCGACCACAGCGTCCTCAAGTTCCTTAACACCCTCTTTTTTCAATGCGGAAACACGCACACTTTTAGCCTTGGGAAAAATCGCCTGAATTTTTTTCTCATCGATCCGCGTTTGCAGATCACATTTATTGAAAACGATCAGAAAATTCTGCCCGCGCAGGACGTCGACAAGTTTTTGATCTTCGTCGTTCAAAGGGACGCTGGCGTCCAGGATGAACAGAACAAGGTCCGCGCCCTGGATGTGCATATGGCTGCGCCGGACAGCTTCCTCTTCGATGAGATCGCGCGGCTCCAGGATCCCCGCGGTGTCCACCAGTTGAAAAGGGATCCCCTGGATCTGCGCCGTTTCTTCTATGGTATCCCGGGTGGTGCCGGCGACCGGCGAAACGATCGCCCGCGGCTGTTTTAAAAGGACATTCAGCAGGGACGATTTTCCCACGTTGGGTTTCCCGCAAATAACGATCTTGATACCTTCCTTGAGGATCCGGCCCTGTTCGCCGGTGGCCAGGAGCCGGCCGACCTGCTGACGCGCCTGCCGTATCTTTTCGGCCAATACCGCCGCGGAACGTCTCTGCGCCTGCGTGTCGTCTTCGGGGAAATTGACGATGGCCTCGACGGCGACGTACGCGTTCATCAGCTCTTCGCGGATCCCTTCCAGCTCCGTCGACAATTCACCTTTTAACTGATGCGCGCTCACCTTCAGGAACGCCTCGGTCTTCGCGTGGATCGTGTCCAGCACGGCCTCGGCCTGGGCAAGGTCGATGCGGCCGTTTAAAAACGCCCGCTTGGTGAACTCTCCCGGGTCGGCCGGGCGCGCGCCCAGGTCGACGGCAAGCCGCAGGACCGCCCGCGAAGAAGCGCTCCCGCCGTGCGAACTAATCTCGACGACGTCTTCCCGGGTATAACTGCGCGGGGCGCGCATGACGGTCAGGAGCGCTTCATCAATAAGTTCCTTGCCGCGCGCGACATCCCCGTAATGGACCGTGAAATTTTTGAACCGGGAGGGCTTTTTCTTGCTTTTGGAAAGGAACATCCGGTCCGCGATCGAAACGGCGTTCTTGCCGCTTAGACGGACAATACCTATCCCCCCCTGCCCGAGGGGCGTGGCAATGGCGACGATCGTATCATCCAAATTAGAAAATTGAGGCATAATTATGTTCCAAATTCGACTTTGTTCTTTAAATACCGCCGGGCCTCGGCGACCAGAAAGACCGACCCGGTGACCAGGATAATATTACCGGGGCCGCTGTTGCCACAAGCATGTTCAACGGCCTGGCGCGCGTCCGGCACCCGCGCGCAGGTCTTGCCCGGGAAGAACGACTCAAGCTCATCCTGCGTGAAATGATAGGCCCGGGGATGGTCGGCTTGAGCGGCCACGACACGATCCGCGATCCGGTTTAACTCGCGGCAGATCCCCGGCCGGTCTTTGTCCTCACTGACGCCCAGGACAAGTGTGGCGGTTTTGCCGGGAAAGATTCTGGAAAACGTCTCAACAAGTTGAAACGCGGACGCCGGGGTATGCGCGCAGTCCAGGACAATGGACGGGTCCTGCTGGATGATCTCCAGCCGGCCCGGCCAGAACGCTTCCCGCAGGCCTTCGTAAATGGCCCTGTCCCCGATGGTCACGCCTGTCTCTCTAAGGCTCTCAATGACTCCGACGGCAACCGCCGCGTTCACCGCCTGGTGCTCGCCGGCAAGCGGCAATTCCAGACCCGGATAATCATGTCCCCGGCTGTGGATGTCAATTGTCTGGCCCGTCGGACCCTGACGGCGGACCCGCCAGTGAATATCCAGACCGACAAAGACCGGATCAATTGAAAATTGCGCGCACCGCGCGCGCAAGACCTCCCGCGCTTCTTTTTCCTGCGGCGCGATGACCACTCTCTGGCCGGGACTTTTGATGATGCCGCCTTTTTCCGCCGCGATCCGCGCGACAGTGTCGCCCAGATAGATTGTGTGCTCCAGGCTGATCGGCGTGATCGCGCAAACTTCGGAGGGAGCCGCGTTGGTCGCGTCCAGCCGCCCGCCCATGCCGGTCTCCAGGACAACGAAATCCGCTTGCTGGCGATAAAAATAACAAAACGCCAGCGCTGTAAAAAGCTCGAAGAAAGTCAAGGCGCCAAGCCCTTTTTCCCGCCGCAGGCGTTCGACCGACGGGCGCATTTCCTCGAGCGTGCGGCACAGATCTTCTTCGCTGATCATGTCCGGATAAATATCCTCACCCGATACACGGACAAAAGAGTCTTCCTCTAATAAACGAATCCTTTCCCGGTAATTATCCAGATGCGGGGAAGTGTACAGCCCCACCCGGTATCCGGCTTTTTGCAAAACAGTCGCCGTGAAAATACAGGTCGAACCTTTCCCTTTGGACCCGGCAACATGAATAATTTTTAGATGGTCCTGCGGCTGGCCGAGGAGCTCCAGCAACCGGCGCATGCGGTCCAGCTTAAACGTCAGGGTATGGGACGGCGGAGGGCGTAACTCAAAATTAATGAAAGAGGCAATATATTGTTGGGCTTCGCCGAAGGTCATGGCTGAACACCGGTTTAATGGCGGAAATGGCGGACCCCCGTCATCACCATCACCATCCCGGCCTTGTCGGCGGCTTTGATCACTTCCGCGTCGGCAACCGAGCCGCCGGTCTGGATGATGGCCGCGACACCGGCCCTGGCGGCCAGCCGGACGTTATCCGTTTTCGGAATAAAAGCGTCGGAAACAAGGACGGCGCCTTTGACGTTCTTGCCGGCCTGCTGGATGGCCGTGCGGGCGGATCCCACACGGCTGGTCTGGCCGCATCCGATCCCCACCGTCCGGTGGTCCTTGACCAGGACAATGGCATTGGATTTAACGGCCCTGACGACCTTCCAGCCAAAGAGCATCGCCTCCACCTGTTTGCGGGTCGGCTTTTTTCTGGTGACAATTTTCAGGTCGGTTTCCTTAAGGCCGCGGTCGTCGCGCTGCTGCAGCAGCAGGCCGCCGTAAACCCTTTTGAAATCGAATCCGCCGTCGGCGACGCGGGCGAAATCCAGCTCGATGAGCCGCAGGTTTTTCTTTTCCGCAAGCATTTTTAAAGCCGCGCCCTCAAAGCCCGGGGCGATCACGCATTCCATAAAACCGCTTTTAAGGATCAGTTTGGCGGTCGCGGTGTCGACGCCGCGGTTCAGCCCGATGATCCCGCCGAAGGCCGCGACAGGGTCGCAGCGCCAGGCGTTACGGTAGGCCCCGGCCAGAGACTGATCTTCGGCGACGCCCGTCGGGTTGCTGTGTTTGATGATGACCGCGGCGGGGCGTTCAAAATCCTTGACAAAATCCAGCGCGGCGTTCAGATCGAGGATATTGTTAAACGATAATTCTTTGCCCCCCACCTGCCTGATGTTCGCCATCCCCGCGGCCTGGGCGGCGTCTTTATAAAAAGCGGCCTGCTGGTGGGGGTTCTCTCCGTAACGCAGGTCCTGGACTTTCGAAAACTGAAGATCCAGCCGCGCGGGAAAGGCCGAGAACTCTTTGGCTGCCCCTCGCTGCTGCAAGAAACCCGAAATCACCCGGTCATAGCCGGCCGTGTGTTCAAACGCTTCCAGCGCCAGGCGGAACAAAACCGCGTCGGAAAGAAGCCCGCTGTTGTTCTGGAGTTCCTTTAAAACCTCCGGGTAACGCTCCGGGTTGCAGATGACGGCGACGCTCCTGAAATTTTTCGCGGCCGAACGCAGCATCGCCGGACCGCCGATATCGATGTTCTCTACGGCTTCTTCGAGGGAAACATTTTTCTTTTTGATGACACTTTCAAACGGGTAAAGATTGACCACCACCATATCGATGAGTTCGATCTGGTGTTGGGCGATCTGGGCCATATGCTCCTTGTTCTCGCGCAGCGCCAGGAGCCCGCCGTGGATCTTCGGGTGGAGCGTTTTAACGCGCCCGTCGAGGATCTCCGGGAACCCGGTAGAAGAAGACACTTCCCGCGCGGGGATGCCCGCCTCGTTCAAAAGACGCGCCGTGCCGCCCGTGGAGATGATCTCCGCGCCCAGCGCGCGCAACCCCTGGGCGAAGGCCGTCAGGCCTTTTTTGTCGGAAACGCTGATAAGGACTCGTTTGACTTTGAGCATAAATATTGGTCACCACGTCACCAAGTCACCCGTCACCAAGATATTTAGTTGGTGACCTTGTGACCTTGTGACTTTGCGACACCTTTAATAATCTCCCTCACAAACGCCGGCAGGTCTTCCGGTTTGCGCGAGGTAATCAGATTACCATCGACCACGACTTCTTGATCCACATAATCGGCGCCCGCGGCCTTCAGGTCGTCCTTGATGGCGAAAAAACAGGTGGCCTTGCGCCCGCGCGCGATATCCGCGGAGACCAAGAGCCACCCGCCGTGGCAGATGGCGGCGATGACCTTGCCGTCGTCATGGAGCCGGCGCACGAAAGAAACGACCCTTTCGTAACGGCGCAAGATATCCGGCGCGAAGCCTCCGGGGATGATCACCCCGCCGAAATCCTTCGCCTGGACCTCTTCGATGGAGGCGTCGACTTTGACCGGATAACCTTCCTTGCTGGCGTAGGTTGATTTGCTGCCGGTGCCGATCACCCTTGTCGCGATACCTTCTTCCTTCAGCCGCAAAATCGGATACCAGACCTCAAGCACCTGGTAAAGGTCTTCGACGAGGATGGCGATGGGTTTAGGCATAGCTTCGTTTTCCTAAAACAAAAGAGGCAAGTATGCTTTAACCTCACACTTGCCTCTTTTTATGTTAAGCCGACACACTTGGTCACACGGATCAAAAATACTTCTTCTGTCTTTTGCCCTTATGACGTTTCTTCTCGGACGGCTTCGAGTAGAACCGTCTTTCCTTGAGCTCCATCATAAAACCATCTTTCTGGCAGGCCCGTTTAAAAATTTTCATGGCCTTTTCGAAGCTGTGGGGGTCCTGGATCTTGACTTCGATCATAAATTATTCACCGCCTTATCGGATCGATTGGGTTCAGGGCTGCAAGCCCTGTGTTTAAAGACGAGTTATTATAGTATAAGATGCTGAAATGTAAATACTTTTATGGTTCGGTACCATTTTCCTTCGGTACCATTTCCTTCGGTACCATTACCTCATTTATGAAAAATGGTACCGAACCACCCTGAGCGAACGGGGAGCGTAGCGAGAAGTAAGCGCAGGGTTGCCTCATCATTATCCCGGATTTTTCGATAGAAAAATCCGCCTCGAGCGACAGCGAGAGGCCGCAAGGACAAACTCGATGAGAGTTTGTCCTGTTTTGCGGGGTATCCCAAATTTTGCAGCCGCACGAAATTGTGCGGTGAAAAATCCGGGATTACCTTGCAAGCCGACAAAATCCTCGTTGGATTTTGTCGTGCAACCCCTGCGGGGCAAATTTTGCTGTCGCAAAATTTGGGATTATATCGCCCTCGCCCCGTCTTCCCCGGTGCGGATGCGGTAGATGTTCTCCAGGGGCAGGACGGCGATCTTGCCGTCGCCGGTCGTGCCGGTTTTGGCCGCCTTGCGGATCATCTCGACGACTTTATCCACCTGGAATTCATCGGCATAGATCTCCAGCTTGATCTTGTCCTTAAGACCGTTGCGGTGGTGGCCGAAGCCCCGGGCGTCGGATACGGTCACGCCGCCGATGCCGGATTTCTCCAGCGCCTTGTAAACTTCGTCAAATTTTTCTTTACGAACAATGGCTTCGATTTTTTTCATAGCGTCTCCTGATCCCGGAACTTTGCAGGGGCTATATTAACATGGCAAGACAACGGCGTCAACTTTTCGCTGCCGCTCGGTCAGGAAATAAAAGGCTGGAATCTAGACGGGGTCGACGTACGTGTACTGCTCGCCGGCGTAGTTACGGATGGTGTAAGTATTCCCCTCGTGCTTGACGATATACTGCGGAGCGATCGGGATCTTTCCCCCGCCTCCGGGACCGTCGATCACGTACGTGGGAACGGCGTAACCGGTCGTGTGGCCGCGCAGTTTCTCCATGATCTCGATGCCCGCGGACACCGGCGTGCGGAAGTGTTTGGAGCCGAGGATAGGATCGCACTGGTAAAGAGGGGCCCGTCCTAACCTAAAAATCCCTTACTTAATGGGGAGCATTACACGCTCGGTGGCAGGAAACCAGCCAGAGGATCGCTGGTAAATCTTTTTATTGGGGGTCTAGGGAGAGAAAGTGCCATGTTGCAATTCCTGTTGCCATGTCCAGGCGAGCTTCAATACGAAATTAACTTTATGTAGAACTATTTACCTATCGCTTCATCTCGCAATTTGTATAAATCACCTTCTTTAACTAAATTTCCGTTTTTATCATATTCTTTCCGCCATCGTTTACCACTAATACTACTAAATTCTTCCAATTTAAGATTACCGTTTTCATGATATTCTATTATTTGTTTCCATTTACCATGCTCCATTATGACCTTATCCTTTAATCTCCCATCTTTAAAATATATTTTTGTAATACCGTGTCCATAGCCCTCGTTATCATAATAATCCTCTGCCATAAGCTCTCCGGATGGATAATACTGCTTGGAAATCTTCGCTTTTCCATCCTTATACTCCGTTACAATGCTCAAGCTCCCATCTTCATAATATTGTTTTTCAAGGCCATGCTCTCTACCGAATCTATACGGCGTCTCTGCCTTTAAGGTGCCGTTGGCATAATACTCTTTGTAAATCCCATTCCACTTCTTGGGTATGGCCCTCTGGATGCTCCCCTTAAACCCATACTCCGTTAATGACAATTTAAAGTAAAGAAACACGAATCCTAATACGCCGAGGAGTAGCAACCATTTCACGACTTGTTTTAACTTATTATTTTTACTCATAGCAACTGACTCTTATACCATAACTCGATCCATTTAAAAGTGTAAATGAATACCTGCACAGGCTCAAGTATTTTAACATTTCTTTCAACTTAATCTCTTTTGCCGTGATCGTGGTCTCGATCATCTCCAATGTCAGGACTGACTCGCTTCTCTGCCTTATTTCCCGAAGCATCTTCGCTGACAACTTTCAGGACTGCCGTGGGGGCTTTGATTTTGAATCCACCGTCTTCTTCAAACTCGTATTTTTGTTTCTTGTCCTCGTCTTTTATATCCACCTTCACCTGTTGCCTATTTTGAATGACAACCCCTCCGTACGTTCGTAACTGATTTAATAGAGCGTCAGGATCAGGGCCCTGTATCTTAACCTTTCTCTTCTTCAAATCGAATTTGACTTTTATTTCGTGATCTCGTTCTAATTTGACCTCCAAACCATCCAGCGAAGGCGTTTCAATGACC
This sequence comes from Candidatus Omnitrophota bacterium, assembly GCA_016212005.1. Taxonomy (GTDB): domain Bacteria; phylum Omnitrophota; class Gorgyraeia; order Zapsychrales; family Zapsychraceae; genus UBA10015. The sequence goes on from JACRHP010000047.1 coordinate 25,547, forward strand.
GCAATAATTTGAGACTGCTGGTCACAGA
>JACRHP010000049.1 GCA_016212005.1 Candidatus Omnitrophota bacterium
GAATTTCAAGGACGTCACATCCCCGGCGATGGGCTGTTCTTTGGCGGCCTCTTCGCCGGTGTAGACCTGGCTGTAATCCTGCTGGCTGCGCGTTAATTTATGAGAACCGGGATCATACACGTATCTTACCCGGCCGGGCGTGCTGCCGGCGCCGCCCAGGGGGCTGTTGACGAGCGTGGCGAACTCAAGCATCTCATCGGTACCCAAAAAACTGATCCCCGTGAACCGGATAGCGTTATGCAGATCACGGGCGAATTTGTTAAAAAAGATATCCAGTTCTTCGTGAGGGATTTCCCGGGTGATCCTCTGCCATACCTTGATGCCGCTATTAAGCGATGAATAGATCGCCAGCGAAATCACCGACAATATGGCTGTCGTGACCAAAAGCTCAATTAATGTGAGACCGGACTCATTCCTGGGCATAGTACACCGCGTAAGCGCTGCGCTGCAACTTGCTGTTGCGTGGCCCTTCCTTCCAGGAGAGCTCCAGGTCGATCTTGTACAAATTATTTTCTCCCACCGGCGCGTAAGCGAGGGACCACGCGACATTTTTCTTCTCCTGCGTAAATTCTCCTGAATCTCCCATCACCGCCAACGGACCTGACTGGCGTAAATTATCCTGCGCTTCCCAAATTTTGTCGTTGGCCCACGCCACGACCCCCAGATACCGCGCGCAATAATTATAGGAATTCAGCGCCATAAAAAACGACTGGGATATCCACACCGTGCTCACGGCAAGGATCACGGTAGCCACCATCACCTCGATCAGAGTAAAGCTCCGCCTATTCCCAGTTATGGACATCATCATCGTTCTCGACCCCGTCCTTGCCCAGCGAGTACAGATCATAGTCGGCGGGCCGGTGTTCGCCGGGAGATTTGTAGTTATATTCCCTGCCCCAGGGATCAAGGGGCCTGCGTTCCAGGTAGGGACCGTTCCAACTGGCGGCCGACGACGGCTTGCTCAAAAGGGCATTAAGGCCTTCTTCCGTCGACGGGAAGCCGCCGTTATCCAGCTCATACAATTTAAGCGCGGTGGCGATATTGGTCTGGATGTCCGCCTTGGCAGCGGCGACCCTGGCCTGCTCGCCGCGGCCCGCGAGCCGCGGCATCACCATCGCGACCAAGGCGCCAATGATAATAACGACCAGCATCAGTTCGATCAACGTGAAACCGTGAATATTGTCCTTTTGCAATCCGGCATGTTCTCTCATTGCACCAAAGCCTCCTCGCTTATAGACAGGATCTTGTTATAATTTGTCCAGATATTCTTTCCATCGTTCTTCAAAATCTTTAACACTGGTAATGTTGGGATACGCCGACCGGATGGCGTTCTCAAAATCCTTGCCGTCGCGCAATTCCCGGCAAAAAATCGTGAACGTTTCGCCGCCGTACCTTTCGATCATAAAGCCGATCATGGAAGCGGCCTCGAGGTAATATGTTTTAATCAGATTCTCACCGCTTAAAAGCACCACCCCGTGCTCGCCCCCCTTGGAAAGGGCGGCACGGATATAAACATTCTCCCTGCTCGGCAAATACCGGATATCCAGCCGCATCATATCATTGACAGTCAGGAAACCATCTTCCTCATAAGCCTTTTTGGCCATAGCCTTCATACTGGGCCGGCGGGCCTCTTCTTCCCACTGGGCGATACCTTCATCCAGCCACAGCGGGATCTCACCCGGGAACCCGATAAAATCCCGGAAAATTAAATGGGTCATTTCATGCGGCAGGAGAGACTCGAGGAACCCTTCTTTCCAGGCGTAACTATAGATGCTGCGGCTCTTGTACTCGGCCATGCCTTCCGCCCACTCCGGCTGGTTGAGAGAAGCTTTCGAGAAAGAATCGTGGTCCGGGTAAATATAAATCTTGCACCGTTTGTCCCACGTCCAGAACCCCTGGTAGCGCGCGTAACCGAGCTCATCGGCGATGCGGCTGTAATACCCTTCGGCCTTGTTCAGAACATCCCTGGCAAAACGCTCTTCCCCGATGTAATAGATCAGAAAATGCGTCCCTTTCAACTCCTGCCACCGGATATCGTCCGCGGCATCGCCGGCCGCGGTCAAAAACGCCCAAACCAGGGGAAGACATAAAATTTGACGGAATATCCTGATCGGCCTAAACATATTGACGTAGCCCTTTCCTCACTGCATCGCCGTATTGATATCAAAAATCGGCAGGAGCATGGCGATGACCATAAAGCCGACTATCAAACCCATAAAAAGGATCATCAGAGGCTCCAGCAGATTGCTCATCATCCGGATGGCCTCTTCGGTATCGCGTTCGTAACTGCTGGCCACCTCTTCCAGGGCGTCCTGGAGCCGGCCGGACTCTTCGCCGACGCTGACCAGGTTGCTCATAAAAAGCGGGATCGCCCTGGAATTTTTAAGGCTCCTCCCGAAAGTGCCGCCGTGCTCAAGTTCCTTGTAACTCTGGCTGATCTGGTTTTTGACGACGTCATTTTCCAGGACAGGGATGGCGATATTGATGGCGCTTAAAATAGGCACGCCGCTTTTCATCAAAAGCCCGAACGTGCGGCAGAAGCGGACCAGTTCCGCCTTGACGACGAATTTCCCCCACACGGGCAACTTCAGGACAAACCGGCTCCAGGCCTCTTTCCCTTTCTCTGTTGCTGTTTGCCGGCGGAAAATAAAAATGCCGGCGGCCAGGACCAAAACGAGGACGGGCCAGCCTTTGGCAAAAAAATCGCTCACGGCGAGCAAGATCCGTGTGGGCAACGGAAGGGTCTGGCCCATCGTCACGTATATTTTCGTCAAGCGCGGGATGACGAAGGCGAACATAAAAATGATCGTCCCTGCCCCGACCACCGCCATCAAGAGCGGATACGCCATCGCCATCCGTAAACGCGAGATCATCGTCTCTTCTTTAATGCGGTGGTCGGCGATACTGAACAACACTACGGGAAGAGCCCCGCTGTTTTCCCCGGTCCTGACCATCGCGATATAAAGAGGAGGAAAAGCCCGCGGATATTTTTCCAGGGCGGCGGACAATGTAGAGCCTTCTTTGACCGCGTCATGGATATCCAGCAGCATTACTTTAAGAGAAGCATTTTCCGATTGCTCGATGATGATATTCAGGGCCGTTAAAATCGGCACGCCCGACTTGAACAGGCTCGCCAGTTGCCGGGTAAAGACCGTGATCTCACGGGACTTGGCTTTCCCGCGGATTGTCCCGCCGCGCGGGACGCGCGCCGGCTGTCCCCGGGTAGCCTGCGCCTCGTCGTCCTGCGCGAGTTCCGCGACCTTCAGGGGCAGCAGTCCCATCCCGCTTAATTTTTCAACCGCGTCTTTTTCCGACTCGGCCTCGATGTTCTGCTCGGATACTTCCTCGGCTCCCTTTTTTACCCGGCATTTATAAATCGGCATGGCTCTGTGTCAACCCCTTTCGCTCTCGACATATTTGTTCAGTTTGGTCCGCTGGGCGCCGGAGATGTCCAGGAAGTTGACCGTGACATTATAAGTCTTCTCCTCCTCCACATCCTCAACCCTCAGGACTTTAGCCAGGCATTCAACCGGCTCCTCGCTGTTGGGCAGTTCGATCTTCAGTTCCAGGACTGAACCCGCCGCCACGGGTTCGCGCGCAATGAATACCATCCCGGCGGCGGAGATGTTCGTGGTCACGCTCAACTGTTCCACCTCGGGTGGAGACGTCACGCCCCGTTTCAATGCCTCATCTTTCGACCTGAAAATTTTAAACCGGATATTGACTTTAGTGTCCCGGCGCGGGTACGTCCGCCGATCCGCCCCCGATAACGGCGGTGCCTCCGGGGCCGCGCCGGGGGGGATAAACATTTTCCTGGCGGCCAAGGTTTCTTCTTTCTCCGCGCTCGTCGTACGCACGACTTCTTCAGGGGTCGTGATCCCGGCGATCACCTTCTGCCAGCCGTCCTGGCGCAAGGTCCGCATGCCTTTGCTCAGGGCGACTCTCTTGATCTGATTGGAGGGGACTTTCTGGACGATCAACTCCTCGATCTCATCATCGACCTCCAGCATCTCATAGATAGCGCTCCTGCCGAAGAAACCGGTCTGGTTGCAATTGGCGCATCCCTTGCCGCGATAAATTTTCACCTCTTCGACGGTCTTTAACCCGAGGTCGCGGGCGATCTGGGTTTTCAATTCCTGCGCAGCGCCCTTGTCCTCGTATTTACATTGCGGACAGATCGAACGGATAAGCCGCTGGGCGATAAATTCCTCGACGCTGGAGGCCAAAAGATACGGCTCGACACCGATATCGATCAGCCGGCTGATCCCGCTGGCCGCGTCGTTGGTGTGCAGCGTCGAGAACACCAGGTGTCCGGTCAGGGCCACACGGATGGCGATCTCGGCGGTCTCCAGGTCCCGCACCTCGCCGACCATGATGACATCCGGGTCATGACGCAGCACGCTGCGCAACCCCCGGGCGAAATCGAATTCGATCTCCGGCATCACCTGGATCTGCGTGATCCCCTCCATTTCGTATTCGATCGGGTCTTCCAGCGTGATGATCTTGCGTTCCCTGGTGTTGATCCGGCTAAGGCAGGCGTAGAGCGTGGTCGTTTTCCCGCTCCCCGTCGGGCCCGTGACAAAAATGATCCCGTGCGGTTTCTGGATCAAGTTCTCCAGCGTCCGCACTTCATTTTTTGATAACCCCAGCTTCTCGAGGCTGAAAAGCATCTGGGCCGGCAAAAGGCGTATGACGACGCTTTCCCCGAACGGCGTGGGGATCGTCGAAATGCGCAGGTCCAGCGCCTGGTCCTGCACCCGGACGATCGCCCTGCCGTCCTGCGGCAAACGGCGCTCGACGATGTTCAGGTTCGACATGATCTTGATGCGCGAGATGATAGCGCTCAAAAAATTCTGGATATCCGGCGGCATCGGCGCGTCGTAAAGCAGCCCGTCGATACGGTAACGCAGCTTGACGCCGTTTCGCTGCGGTTCGATGTGGATGTCCGTGGCGCGTTTCTGCCAGCCCTCCAGCAGGATCTGGTTGACCAGCCGGATGACCGAGGCGTCCCCGGCCATCTTCTGGATATCCTCGACCACCGCCTGCCTGGTCGCCGACGTGGCAGGGGCGGCCTGCTTTTCGGCGGCGGAGACGATCTTGCCGATCGTGTCCGCCCCCAGGCCATAACATTTTTTCATGGCCGTGGTCAACTCCGCCTGGGTGGCCAGGGCCACTTCGATGCCGTAACCCAGCTGGGTCCTGATCTCATCCTGGATCTTGATCTCCAGCGGCGAGGAAACGGCGATCACCAGATTTCTTCCTTTGATCGCCAGGGGGACAAAACCGTAATAGGAAGCGACCTTGACCGGCACTTTCCCGAGGACCGCTTTCTCGACTTCGATAGTATGCAACTCGACGTACGGGATCTTCAACTTCTCTCCCAAAGCGACCAGGATGTCGCGTTCTGGCAGGGCCTGGCGTTTGAGGAGTATTTGCTGCAGACTGTCCGTTGAGCGGTCAGCCTCCTGGAGTAAAGCGTCCAGATCACTTCGCGTCATCAACCCCTTGTCCGCGAGGGCTTCGGCTAAAACGATATCGCTTTTTTTAGACATATCAGTCGAACAGGTCGGTTAAACTCTTTTGCACGTAATCCCGATACCGCTTGATGGCTTCCCCTATGTCCTCTTCCGATGTTAAAACAAATTTCAGGTCAAGGCCTTTGGCCTCTTCCTCCGCCTTTTTGATGCTCCAGGCGTCCAGCGGGTTGGTAATGGCCATCGTAACCGAACGCGCGTCTTTTTGCAACGGGACACAATGAAAATCCAGGATCAGGGAAGGGTCGAACTCCCTGACCATCTTCCAGTCGATATATTGTCCCTTCAAATCCACCAAAGGCATATTGAACCTTTCGGAAAGTGTGACCAGCAAATCTTTCTCATTGATCCATTTATGTTTTAGCAAGATACGCCCGAGGAATTCCTTGGTCGTAGCTTGCTCGAGAAGTGCCAGTTTCAATTGCTCAGGCGTAATTAATTTCTTCTCGACAAGAATCTCGCCTGACAATTTCTTTTGATTGGACATAGGCTCAGGGCAACGCGCCGATCAGATAAAACTCTTCTTCCGGGCGGTTGTCGACCTTCCCGGCGATGATACGCTCGCAGCCGTCCAGGGTCTGGGCCAGGGTCACGTATTCCCCCTTTTTACCCGTATAGGGCTCGGCGACAAAAAACGGCTGGGTCAAAAAATTCTGCAATTTTCTCGCCCGTCCATAAAGGGTCCGATCCGCGGCCGACAGCTCATCGATCCCGATGACCAGAACGATACGCCGCAGTTCCTCATATCTTTGGAAGATCCGGATAATGTCCTGGGCGATGTCAAAATGGCGCTTGCCGATGATATCGATGTCCAGGTTCGCGCACGAGGAAAGCAGCGGGTCGACCGCCGGATAAAGTCCCAGCTGGATCCTCTCGCGGGAAAGGACGAGGATCGAATCCAGGAAGCTGAAGATCGCCACGACCGCCGGGTCGGTCAGGTCGTCGGCCGGGACATACACGGCCTCGAAAGACGTGATCGAGCCGCCCCCCTCCTGGGTCGAACGGATCCTTTCGTGGAACTCGCTCGCCTCGGAGATCAGGGTCGGCTGATAACCGGTTTCCGACGGGACACGGCCGAGCAGGGTGGAGATCTCGGCGCCGGCCTGGACGAAACGGAAAATGTTGTCCACGAACAAAAGCACGTCCTGGTTCTTGCGCTGGATGGTCTCGGCGATGGTGATCCCGGTCATGGCGACGCCGAAACGCGCGCCCGGCGGCTCGTTCATCTGGCCGAAGACCATCATGGTCTTGTCGATGACCTCGTGTTTTGTCAGCTCATGATAGAGCTCGTTCCCTTCGCGGATACGTTCGCCGACCCCGACAAAGACGCAGCTGCCGCGGTATTTCTTGACGATATGCTGGATGATCTCCAGCGTCAGGATACTTTTTCCCAGCGCCGCGCCTCCCAGGACGCCGGTCTTGCCGCCCTTGACGACGGGGAACAGCACGTCGATGATCTTGATCCCCGTTTCCATGACCTCAAAACTTTTCTTGTTACCCTTGCCCCCCTTGACCAGGCTGCCCATATCTTTTTTGCGGATGGGGAACGTCTCGAGGCTCGTGACCGGGCCCTTCTGGTCGATGGGCTGGCCGAGCATGTTGATGATCCGGCCGTAGATCGCCTCGCCGTCGGGGATCCGGATGGTGGTGCCCGCGACTTTTGCCTCAGCGTTACGCTGCAGGTTGATCGTCGAATTGATGGCGATGCACCGCGCCAGGTTCCCGGGCAAGTGCTCGGCCACCTCCAGCGTCACCTCTTCCTTGTCGACGTTCTGCGTTGTCAAAACGCTGAAGATGTTCGGCACCTCATCGGCGGTCGTGAATTTAACGTCCACGACCGGCCCCTGGACCGAGACGATGCGTCCCTTGACTTCGTTGTTGGTCTTAACCGGCATAAAGTTGTCTGGCGGCAAACAGCTCGCGCATATTCCGGTCGATCAGCTCGTGCCGGACGCGGAAATACTGCAGCCGCAGCGAGGCGTCCAGTTCCTTGAGCTTTTGCCCGCTTCTTTCCATGTGGGCGAAGCGGGCGCCGTATTCCGCCAGCTTGCTCAACATAAAGATCTCCGTCAGTTTCTGGCCCATCCATAAATACACGCAATACTCCACAACGTCCGCGGGATGGGATTCAAGGATCACTTCCGCCATCAAAGGCGACGACTCTTTCATCTCCATGGCTTCCAGCCGAAAGGGCAAAAAAGAGAGCGTCTCTATTTTCTGGACGGAAAAACTGACCGCGCGCGGGTAAACGATCTTCAGGTAACCGCAGGATTGCTCCAGGAATTTGCTCAACAGGTAATTGCGCAGCTGCAACGCCTGGCCCTGCATATCTTCTTCCTTGATGCCGCTGAAAGAAGTAAACGGGACATTGGATTCGCGCGCCCAGATCCTTCCTTTTTCTCCGACGATAACCAATAACCCCGGGGTCTCAAACAATTCTTTCAGGGCGGTATCGACCACGTCTTTGTTCAGCCCCCCTATCAGTCCGGCGTCAGAGGTGACGGCCACCACGATCTGCGACTGCTGATGGGGGTTGAGGAACAGGTGGTCTACCTGCGAGGGGTTGATGACCTCCAGAAAGCTGTAGATGGCTTGTTTGAGCTTGTCGTTGATTTTGGCCTGCGTCTCCAGCGCCCGGTATTGGGAGACGGCAATATTTTTTAAAACGCCGACCAGGCCCGACAGACCGCTGTTAAATTCCATATCCTGTTTAAGAGCCGATACTGTCTTCATAATCTCACCGCGCCGTTATTTCAGTTAAATAAGCCTTGAGCGAATCTTCCAGGATCTGCTTGATCTCATCCGTAAATTCCTTGCCCTCCCGGAGCCTGGGACAGTATTCGGGGTGGCGCTGGTTGACAAAGCGCAGGATATCCTGCCGGAACCCTTTGATCTGGTTGACGGACAATTTGTCCAGGGCCCCTTTATTCAAGGCATAGAGATAGATGATCTGCTCTTCTATGGAAACGGGTTGGTTCTTGCCCTGGACGATCAGCTGGTCGATCACTTCCCCCCGTTTCAATTTTATGAAGGCGTCTTTCGCCAGGCCCGTCGCCCGCAGTTGGGTCATCTGGACCAGTTCCCGGTACTGGAGATAATCCAGGCGCAGGGATTTGCTCAACTGTTTCATGACCGGCCACTGCGCCTTGTTCCCGATACGGGAGACCGAAAGACCGAAATCGATGGGCGGTTTGAACCCTTTGTTGAAAAGCGCCGTCGAGAAATAAAGCTGTCCGTCGGTCATGGAGATCAGGTTCGTGGAGATATACCCCGTGACGTCGCCCTGCAGGATCTCGACGATCGGCAAAAAAGTCATGGACCCGCCGCCGAGCTCGGGTTTGAGGTAACCGGCGCGCTCCACCATCTGGGAATGGATATAGAATATGTCGCCCGGATAGGCCTCGCGGCCCGGGGCGCGCTCCAGCAAAAGACTGATCTGCCGGTAGATCCACGCGTGTTTGGTCAGATCGTCGAAGATGACGAGGACATCCTTGCCGTGATACATAAAATGCTCCCCCAGGACACACGCCGTGAACGGGGCGAGGAACTGCTCCCCCGTTGACACCGAAGCGACACCGGTGACGACAATCGTATAAGGCATGGTCTCTTTTTCTTTAAACACATCGATCACCTTCACAAGGCTGGAATAGGGCTTGCCGATGCAGCAATAGATGCAGACGACATTTTTTCCCTTCTGGTTGATGATGGCGTCGACCGCGACGGTCGTTTTCCCGGTAAGCCGGTCTCCGATCAGCAACTGGCGCTGGCCTTTGGCGATGGGGATGATGGCATCAAGGATGAGGTTCCCCGTCTCCAGGGTTTCTTTGACCGGGACGCGGTCCATGACCCCCGGCGCCATCCGGAAAACCGGATAATAATCCTCGGCGACAACTGGCCCGAGGCCGTCCTGCGGCTGGCAAAGGCTGTTGATGACCCTTCCCCTGAACCCGTCGGAAACAGGTAAGAGCAGAGATTTGCCCTTGTTATAAACCTCATCGCCGGCGCGGATCTGGCTGGAGTCCCCCAGGACCAGTATCTGGACCTTATCCTCGGTAAAGCCCATCACGAGCCCCGCCACGCCGTTGGCGAACTCGACCAGCTGGCCGTTCATGCAGGAAGGGAGCCCCCGGGCAATCACTATAAACTTGCGCACGGCCTGCACGAACCCGACCTCGCGGATCTCGAACCGGGCGGCTTTACGGTTATCAATCACCTGGCTGTCAACCATTCCTCGCTTTTTCCTGGATCTTGCTCTTGAGGCTGCCGTCCAGGACCAGACTGTCAATAAGGATGATGAACCCCGCCACGATGCGCGGGTTGATCTCTTCCTTGAGGATTATTTCCCGCCCCAAAGCTTCTTTTAATTTATGCGTCAGGTTTTTGCGCTGGTTATCGTCAAGAGGAAAGGCCGAACTGATCTTGACCTCATGGGTGGAATCCGGGATATTGAGACGTTCCAGTTGTTCGAACCCGCTCTCCATCAGCTCTTCGATCCAGTGCTGGTGCACGTTGAGCTTGAATTGCTCGGGGAGCGTCTCCTGGATCAATTCGCAGGCCTTGTCGATCGCCTCACGGGCGATCCGCTGGTTGATCTCGGCGAGGAGCATCTGCCGTGATTTGTCCGCCTGTTGCATCAATTCTTCGCTGTGGGTGTGGGTTTCCTGCAGGAGTTTCTCCCGCTGCGCCTGCGCTTCCTGCAGGAGCTTTGTCCGTTCCTGCTGCGCCTCATCCCTCGCCTTGGTTAAAATCTCCCCGGACTGGCGCTGGACTTCCTCCTGCTGGCGTTTGACCTCGGTTTCCTTTTTGGCGTATTCCTCGCTTAACTCCTCAATGTGACGGGTGGCCACCGTCACGTTCTGGGTCAGTATCTTGCGCATAAAGAAGATCAACCCGCCGAAAATCATCACCTGGATCACGATCAACGAAACGATCAACATAACCCACCCTTTTTAAGTACGGCTTTCAGGTACGGCTGAACAATTGAAAGACGATCAACATGGCGATGATCGCTATGGACTCGGCAAAGACCAGTCCGATGATCAAGGCCGTGAATATTTTGGGAGCGCTGGAGGGGTTTCTCCCCAGGGCGCTGATACTGGCATGGCTCCCGATACCGAACACGGCGCAGGGGCCAAGGATACACAGAGCAAAGATCAAGAATAAGGCCAGGTTACGATCCATCTTCTTCCATTACCACCGTCACGCGGTTCTGGTTGACCCGGATGATCCCGCGGCGTAGCAGGAAACGCTGCCCGTCGATGATCATTGTTCCGCCGACCAGACGGCTTAAGATCCGTTTATGAAAAGGCTGTATCTCGAACACCCCCTGCTCGCCGGGGACAATGACGCTTCTCACCTTCCCCTCGAAAAGAACGTCCGTCGGGCTTAAGACCATTACGTCCAGTTTAATCATCTATGAAACCTCCCCGCTTGTCAAGGGCAAACCCGCAGAAATGAACCTCTGTCTGTTGTCTATGTTGTGTTCGGACGCCGGAGTTTCGCGCGTCCTTCTGACCGGGGGCCGGATCATTTTTTCAGGGTCTGGGGGACTTCTTCTTTCTTCCGTGCGGGAGCGGTTTCCGGGAAAGCGGCTTTCTTCGCGGAAAAGAGCTCTTCTTTGGCCATCCGGGACTGGCTGTGCCAGGTGAAAAAAAGCACTCCCGCCAGGAGGGCCACGAAAATGATGATGAGAAAGATGACGATCCAGGTCATCGTCTTGGTAGGCTCTTCCGCCTTGATCCTGGTCTTGGCCAGCATGTCGGGGGCGGGAGGTCCGCCCGCGGTGACCAGGATCTTTTCCAATTTGGCGATATCTTCCTTGATCTGGTCCAGGGTGATCATGTTCTGCCGGTAAACGCCGATATGCTGCTCGCGGCTCACGTTCTCATCCCCCTGGGAAGTGGAAATCTCATCCAGGCGCGGATAGATGGTGTCCGCGATGGCCTTGGCCTTTTCGTAATAATCGCTCTTCTCCAGTTTCGCGAGGATCTCATCGACGCGCTGTCTCATCTCGGTCAGTTTCGCCTGCGGGATAAACCAGATGTCTTCGACCTCGACGCTGAAGACCTTCACTTCGCCCGGGGAAAGTTCCAGGTCGGATTTATAAACATAGTAGATGGATTTCTCGGAATCGTATTCCAGGTCCAGCCCGTTGAGTTCCAGGACGTCGCGCGGCTTGACCTCTTCAGGGAAGTAGTGCTTGATCTGGACTTTCTGGGCCTTGACCGCCGACGGGTTGGCCGCTACCAGACGGAAGACCACGCTGCCCTCATGGAGCGAGGTGGAAACAATCGGCGCGTCCTTGCCGCCGAACTTGGCCTCAAAGAGGTCCTCCAACAGCTGAATCACCGAATTGATCTCATCGGTCCGGAGGCGGATATCCTTAATGGTCGGGGATCCCGTGAGGGCTTTCTCAAAGAGTTTGCTCATATCATAACCTTCAGTACCGCCCAATTTCTCCAATCGCGCGGAGATATCTGTAACCGTTTCCAGAATCTTCGGCGAGGCGCCTTCCTTCGCTATAGTTTCAGGGATGGCGTCGACGGACTCCTTGAGGTTTTTCAAGGTAAGCGCGATATTAATGTTCTCACCGGAACCGACCACCGCTTCAACCGCCCTGATCGCGTCCAATGCTTTCTTGGCCGCGCGTTCGGCTTCGGGCGCGGCGGCGGCCAACCCCGCGATCGTCGTCAAGCTCATGGACTCGACCATGGCCGAGCCCGTGAGGAACCCGCCGGTAGTAGACTCAGTGACGATATAGCTGTACGCCTTGCCCGGCGTGAACCGTTTGTCGGCCTTAAATTCATATTCGTAAACGCCTTCCGTCGTTTCCGTCATGACGATATCGTCATAAAGGATCTTGCTGTCATGGCTGTAAATATCCAGGAGCGGGAGCTTTTTGGTAAGGCCCGTCACCAGGATCGTGACGGAGTCACCGCTCAAGGCCGGGTTCGGGGCGACACTGACCTTCCAGGAATATTTCTCAGCCGTATCCTCAAGCGTTGTGCTGGCGCTTTCAATAGTTTTAGCGCCGGTCTGCAACAGCGTAATGGCCTCGTTCGTCCTGCTTTCAAAACTCGTCAGGACCCCCTCAAAGGCCGTCTGCATGTCCGCGGTGGCGTCACGGATAACCTGTTCCTGGGCGTTCAACTTGGCCTCAATAATCCCCTTGATACCACCCTGGGCGGCGATCGCATCCGGGTCCGCGTTGGGGCCGGCGAGGATCTTCCTTATGTTGGCGTCAACTTGAGAGATCGGCTTGTCCAGCATGCTGGTGACCGTCGATTGCATCTGCTGGACGCTATCAGACACCCCTTGCATGGTGATCGGAATAGTGACCGAGAAGGAGACCGGCGTCTTGAAGGTGGCGCCCGTCGAGATACCGACGTAACTGACGACCGTATATACCTTGCCGGATTGCAACGTCGGATAATTCGACCCCCCCGCGGTATGGTTGGTCGGCGTCCAGTTTTGCCCGAAGAACCCGCTGAAGGAAGAAGGAATCGTCGATTCACTCGTCTTGTATGGCGCGCTGTCGGCGATGACGTCGGTCATGAAACGTTCCTCTTCGAAGTCATCGCCGGGATCAAGGGGTGTTCCGTTGTTGTTCAAGCGTTTCCCCGTCCAGAGTTTGACCGTGTCTGGAATGCCCACATGATACAGGTGTTTGTTATTGACCTCATCCACCAGCACGGTCTTGCGCTGGACCCTGTCATTGCCGTCATAGATACTGACGTCAATAATCTGGGCGCCGGGCACCAGGGACCCGTCTCTTTCCAGCCAGGTGGTGATGAACAATTTATCATTCGGCACGTCATAGGAAAATTCCGAGAACGCGCGCCAGATGTGCACGACGAGCGTTTCCATGGTCCTGAAAATGGTCCTGTCTTTGCGATACACATTCGCGCTTGAATCCCAGCCCGCCAGATAGGATTCAGAAATGGGACCGTAATCCTTATGGGTCCATTCCGCGGTCCAGTAACCGGCCGGCACGTAATGGACGACCGGCGAAGAAAGGCCCTGCGCGTTCCATCCGGAATCATCAGCGACCGTCAATCCCGAGACAGGCTGGTTGGTGACGAGGTCACGGATGTCCCAGACAATCCTGTAATAATCGATCTTCACCGTATCCACGCCGTTGGAAAGCGTCGGCCCCTGCACGTACACCTCATGGTCATTATGGTCATAGACGCGGATCTTGACCGGCACATAATAAGGTGGAGTGGCGTAACGTTCGTTAGGGACAACCCAGGCAAAGGTCCCGGTATTATTCATATTGGTACCGTTGGCCATGGAAACTTCCTGAGCAAAATCGGTATCGTTAATAACCCCGTCGCTGTTGATGTCCTTGGCATAAACCAAATCTACATTGCCGATGGTTCCGAAAGTCGTCCAGGTGATGTCCCGGATTTCGTTGGTGACCCAGCGGATCTCGTAATAATCATCGGACCCGTCGCTGGGCGTGCCGTTATTATTCAGCTCCGGCACCGGCGCGGTCATCGTAAAGGCACCCTGGATTTTGAAGGCCGGCGACACGCTGGTAACGACGGTCGGGACGCGCGGATCATAGAGACGCAATTTGCAATTAGGTGAAATGTTATCCGGCACGGTCCAGTCATAATAATATTCGGACCCCGGCCCGCCGCCGCCGGCCGCGTTGGGGACTGTGCCGACGACAACATTCTGGTTTTCATCCGCGAAACCGTTGGTCGAAAGCGTGATGCCGACCTCCGGCATCGTGCCGCCCCACTCCCAACGGATGCGATAAACACTCGCGACAGCGAGCTTCTCGTTGACCGTCGGGGCTTTGACCAACAGATAACCGATGATCTTAAAGGCGCCGCTGGTGTTCTCAATGTCGGATTCCGCCGGACGGGCATCGGCGACTTTCAACAACACGTTATTATTGGCCTCATCCGGGATGGTCCAGGTATAGGTAGCTTCGGAGCTGGCGCCGCCGGAACCGGCCCCATTGGTCACGATACCGTCGTTGGGCGTACCCACATTCTCCTGGATCGGATTAAACGGTCCCTGAAAGTCATCTGCGGGATTGCCCGGTGTACCATTATCATCCAAAAGCGAATAAGTGATCTTGATGTCCGGGATCGTCCCCTTCCATCCCCACTTGATCTGTTTACTCTGGCCGATCTCCCAAGCGTTATTCAAGACAGGCGCATTCACCCAGACGCTGCCTTTGATCCGGAATTCCGGAGACACCTTGAACGCGTCGGTATCGCTGGTGCTTCTGACCCTGACGCGCGCAGTCTGCGAAATATTATCCGGAACGGTCCAGTTGTAATTGCCGCCGTTGGCCCCGTTGGCATAATTGGTCTGGATGGGCAGGCCGGCGGTGGCAAAGTTATCCAGGGAATAATGGAGATCGACATTGCTGACCGTACCAACATTCGTCCAAACGATACTAAAGGGATCTCCGACCGTAAGCTCCTCACCACCGGCTGGCGCGGTCAAATTAAATTTGGCACGGATCCGGGACATGCCCTGCGATACCCCGTAGGCATCGACGTCGTTGGCGGCGCCGACCTTGACCTTCAACTGCGCTGTGATCGCGTTGGGCACCGACGCCCATGTCCACGAGAGGTCGCTGGCGCTCACGGACGTCAGGGGCGACCAGCTGCCGTCGATACCGCCGACGGTGGAATAATAAATACCCACCTGGTCCACCGTGCCCGTGTAGGTCCAGGCGATGGTCGCCGGATCACCGACATACCATTTGTAATCCGCTTCGTTCGCGGAATTGGCATCAGGCAGAGTGACGGTAAATCCGGGCATGATCTTGAAGACCGCGTCCGAAAGGTCAACGGCCCCGTTATCGTTGGGGTCCTCGACCTTCATCAACAGATCGCTGTGAATGAAGTTCGGGATGATCCAGTCAGAAGTAAAGGTCCCCGTCGTATAAGGATTGTTCAAGGTAAAGGTACCGTTGATGGCCGGGTTGGTCTGCTTGTAATAGGTGAACTTGACACCTGTGGTATTACCGACCTGGCTCCAGGAAATGGTCTGGGTACTGCCGACCACCCACTTCTGCGCGCCGTTGGGTGTATTCAAGGTAAAGTTGGCGCGGACGCGGAAAATACCATTGGAAATATCATAAACGTCAGCCGCGTCAGAGGGGTCGGCGATCCGGACCAGGACGTTACCCGAGACCGCTTCCGCAGGGATGTTCAACCAGTCATACGTACCCGTATTGGAAGTTGATGTCGTAATCGATTGCGGATTGGTGAACGTCGGGTCATTGACGGAATAGTCGATTTTCACCGTATTAAAGGAACCGGGACCATACTTGCTCCAGGTAATATTGCCGGTACTGCCCGCGTACCAGACTTCTGATCCATTGGGCTGATTGACCACGATGCGCGGCATAATCTTGAACGGGTTATCCGAAGTATCATAAACTTCATTCTGGAAGGTCAGATTATTATCACGCACTCTGACGAGAGCCCCGCTCGTGGATATGGACGGGACCGTCCACTGGAATTCGCCGGTATTGCTAAGCCCCTGGGCCGGGTCAATGGTGACCCAGGTCGAACCGTTATAGTAATGGATATCGACCTTGTCGATGTTGCCCTGCCACGTCCAGCGGATCCACTGCTGGCTGTCGCAGCCCCACTTTTCCTTGTCGGCATAAGAATTTTGGGCTGTTCCGCCGTTGGGCGCGGTCAGGACGATGCTGCCCTTGATCATAAAGTCGGCACCGGAAACGGAAACCGAATCGGCATCTTCAGCGCCGCCGATGACCGCGTTTAAACGCACGCGGGTGGTCGCCGAGATTGTCGACGGGATCGTCCATGGATAAGTGCCGTTAGCAGCGTTAGCTACGTTAGAGGCGACCGGCTGCCACGTTGTCAATGTAGGCTCAATGCAATATTTAATGTTGACCTGCGGGGCCAGGCCCAATGATGTCCAGGTGATATTCTGTTGCGTTCCGACGACCCATTTTTCCCCGCCGCTGGGCGCGGACACCATGATGTTGTCCATAATCTTGAAGGCCAGGTCTGATTTATCTTCAACCAAAGAGTCGTTTGTATCACGGACGCGGATAAAGCAATTATTCGAAAGCACGTTCGTCGGCACGGACCACTGGTATTCCAGCAGCGAGGCCTGCACGTTGCTGGCAAACGTCGTATACGTACCATTGGAGCCATCAGAGGATAACGCCAGATCAACGCCGGGGATAGGCCCGACCATGGTCCACTTGACCTTGCTCGCGTTATCCGACTGGCCGCCCTTGAATTTTTCCTGGCCGTTGGGCTGGGTCAACGTGACGGAACCGTGGATGAAGAAAGAGTCGGAATCGATGGTGGCGGCGGCATCATTGATGTCGGTGACCCTCACCTTGGCCTGGGTGGAAATCACGTTGGGGATCGTCCAGTTGTAATTTCCGATATTCGCTATCGCGGAACCATTATTGACAAAGGCCCAATCCTGGCCGTTATTCAAAGAATAGCGTATATAAATCTGCGGGATGTTACCCAGCGTGTTCCATTCGATCAATTTGGCGGAGTTGGCCTGCCAGCGCTCGTTTAAAAGCGGGTGGATCAACGTGAACCCGCCGCGGATGGTGAACTGGTCGCTCTCATCGTAAACGTTGCTGTATCCAAGGGCCGTGACCTTGATCCTGGAAAGGGTCGATGTATAAACAGGGACTGTCCACAGGTAAGTTTTGTTGCCCGGCCCGGCGGCTTCCGACGGGGCAATGATCTTGTCCGCGGGATAGGTCGCGCCGTCATCGAGCGAATACCGGATCTCGACCGACGCGATGGAACCGTGGATCGTGTAGTTGATATTTTCCTGGGTTTCGGAAACCCAGACTTGCTTATTCTGACCGGTCCCCACGGGACGGGTCACCAAAACCGAACCGCGGATGGCAAAGTTCGCCGGTGAGGCATCCGGCACGGTGCTCGACGCGACGGCGTCTTCAATACGCACCCTTAGCTGGTCGCCGATAACGTCCGGGACCGGCCAGGAATAACTGCCGTCGCCCGCCGGACGGGTGGCAATCGTGTTGGGATAACCGCCCAGGCCCGCGGCCGTATCATATTTGAGGACAACGTTGGCGATGGTACCGCGCTTGATCCAAGTGATCGGCTGGTTGTCATCCACCACCCAGACTTCACCGCCCAGCGGAGCGGTCAATTGCAGGTCAGCCGCGATCTTGAACGAAACAGAATCATCCTGGTCCGCCTCATTGGAGTTTAAAGGCACAATCCGCAGCACGACGTTATCGCTGATCGTATTCGGCACGTTCCAGGTGAACGTCAGAAGGCTCGAAGCCAGGTTTTCGGCGCCGGCGATAGTGGCAAAACCGCTGCCATAATCATAATCCAAACGTATGTTCCCCACCGAGCCCATGCGGGTCCACGTGACGCTCTTGTCTATCCCAACATCCCAGACGATTCCTGTGGTCACCGGGTTAGTAAGGATCAGTTTGCCTTTAACCGTCAACAAGCCGCCGGAAACGCCGGGTATCGTCGGCTTGGCGGGATTAGCGTTAATGGCTCTTACAGAGACTTGCGAGCTGACAATGTCGGGAAGGATCCAGTTAAAGGAACTGCCGGTCAGGTTCTGCGCGCCGGTAATATCCCCGTAAGCTGCGCCGGCAACCGAATACTGCAAATTAACTTCCGCAATCGTCCCGATCTTGGTCCAGGAAATCGTATTCTGGTCCCCGACGTACCAGGTTTCGCCACCCACAGGCGCGGTCAGGTTAAGTTGGCCGGTAATGGAAAGGGGTGTGGTATCATTGGACTCATCAAATACCGCCGGGTCATTTTTATTTGTGATCTTGACCCTTACCTGGGAAGAAATCCTGTCCGGGATCTGCCAGTCAAAGCTCGACGGTGTCGCGGCCAAATTGTCCGCGCCTGGGATCGGTTCATACGCGGCGCCGTCCACGGAAAATTCCAGCTTCACGTTGGAGATGGAACCGGTCACCTGCCAGGTGATGGGCTGGGTCGTCCCCACCAGCCAGGCGCCGGTTGAGTCATTCGGTGAGGTGATCAACAATTTACCTTTGATAAAGAAATCACCGGCCGATATATCTTTGGCATCGGGGTCATTGGCGTCCGTCACCCGCACACGGCAATAGTCTGAAATGGCGTCAGGGACGCTCCACGACTTGGAGCCGGTATTGGCAATCGGTGTCGCCGTGATCGGCGTCCAACCCCCACCGCTGTTAGTGGAATAGTCTAACAAAACCTGGGCAATGGTACCTGTCGTGCTCCAGGTGATGTCATAGTTCGACCCGACGACCAGGGTTTGGCCGCCGTCGGGAGTCAGGACATCAAAGATACCTTGTATCTTAAAGGCCGCGGAGGGATCGACGGTGAGGATATCGTTTGTGTCAGTGACCTTGATGACGACGGTCGGCGAAACTTTATCGGTCGGGATATTATTCCACCAGTAGAACAGGTTGCTCGCCGGCGTTGAATCAATGATCTGATAAGTGTAACCCGCCCCGCCGTTGCCGGAATATTCGATGCGCACGTTCGCGAAATCGCCCGTCTTGCTCCACTCGACCTTGAAGTTCTGCCCGACCTTGATCTGTTCGGTGCCGTCCGGCTTGGTCACGGTGATGCTGCCCACGATCTTGAAGGGATCGGAGGTGTCATTGACGATATCCGCGTCATTGGTATCCGAGACCTTGATCAGATAACTGTTGCTGACATGGGTCGGGATGTTGTTCCAGGTATAGGTCTGGTTGGCGGCGTTGGTTGAGGCGATGATCGGATTGTCAAACAGCCCGCCATCGACGGCATAGTCGATCTTGACGTTCACGATGCTTCCAGTCCTGACCCAGGTGATGGCATTCCCGCTGGACCCGGCGACCCAACGCGTGGTCGCGTCGGGAGCGGTGACCTGCAATTTACCTTTAATAAAGAAGACCCCATTGGAAACGTCATTGACGGTTGAGTCGGTGGATGAAGAAACGCGGATCAAACATTGATCAGATATGGCATCCGCCACCGATGGCCAAGTATATTCCCCGGCCCCGGCCCCGGCCGCGGCGTCAGGGACAATTTCCGTCCACAACCCGCCGTTATTCTTGGAATATTCGATCCTGACCGTCGCGACAGGCCCCGTTGCCTGCCACTTAATCTTGCGGGTCGTGTCGCCGACGTACCAGGTTTCCCCACCGTTGGGTTCGGTGACCACCACCTTACCTTTAATAACAAACGGACTGGCCGATACATCCACAACATTGACGTCATTAACGTCCGAGATCCTGACTTTAAAGTTAGAACCGATCAGGTTAGGAACGGTCCAGGGATAAGTCGCCTGAACGTTGTGGGCTGAGTTGGCGTAGGTCGGGGCTTCCACCACCGTCGCGGATTCATTCGTAAAGCCGTTGCTCGAATATTCGATCTTGACATAGCCGAAGGTACCGGTTGGTGTCCATTTGATCTGTTGGCTGTCGCCGACGAACCAGGTTGGGGCGTCAATGTCCGGCGAATCGATACGGACAATACCTTCAATCTCAAATCCATCAGAATCGTCATAGACTTCACTGTTGGTGACCTGGATGACCCGCATCTTCGCGTCTTTGGCGTTATTCGTGATCGAATCTATCGGAGGCGACCAAAGTGTATAGGGGCTGGTATCAAACCCGACCGTCGCGATGTCCGTCCATGGGGCGCTGCCGGTCTTGGAGAACTGGACCTTCACGTTCCCCATGTCTGCCGCGCCTGTTGCCGGAGTCGTCCACTCGATATTCTGAGCCACGCCTACCTTCAGCGCGGGACTGGAATTATTTGGATTAGTGACCGTAATACTTCCCTTCACCATGAACAATCCGGGGGATAGCCCGTAAACAGCCGCCAGGGAAGTGTCAGTAACCTTAATCTTCGCTTTCTGCTCACTGCCTACCGTATGGTCGGTAATGATGTCCTGATTCACGGGGATGTTCCATTCAAATGGTGAGGAGTTCCCGGCCACCGATGACGAGATCACATAGGTATAATTGCTGCCGTTATCTTTCGAATATTCGATCTTCACCGTCGGTACAGGACCCGTGATGCCCCAGATGACATTGTTACCCGTTTGCGTCCCGATCACCCACTTCGTCGTCCCCGTCGGCGCCGTCACACTGATGATCGGTCTGACTTCAAAGGTGGTTGTCTCGTCAAACGTGCTGGCGTTGTTCGCGTCGGAAACTCTAAATTTACACGCCACCGACCGCACGTCGGTGGGTACCGTCCAGGAATAGCTGCCCGAGTTAGGGAAGACACCCGTATCCGTGGTCTTGTAATCGATATTATGCCACGCCGTCCCGTCAAAAAATTCCAGCTTCGCGTTAGGAATTTCTCCCTGTAAACTGTAATTGTTCCAGGCGACGGTGTACGCTGCTCCGGAATTGAGCGTGCCGGGGTCCGTCATCGTGAACTGCCCGATGATGTTATACAGCGGCGAAAGCCCGAGGACTTCATCCGCCGTCCCTTCGCTCGCGGCCTGGATGACCTTCACCCGGGAATTGACTTCGATCTGAACCGGCACAGGGTTCCAGTCGTAGGAGGAAAAATTATTGCTGTCGACCGTGTTCACATATTCATAAGAACCGTCGTGCAAATAATAAATCTTCACGTTGCCCAGCGTCCCCTGCTTGGTCCAGGAAATCGTTTTGGAGGAACCGGAAGGAACGTTTTCGTTTAGATGCGGTTCATTCACCGTGATCTTGCCGATGATGTCAAAGCTCGACGATAACCCAAACACGTTGTCGTTGACCACGTCGCTGGACTTATCCCGCACCTTGATCACGATGTCCCCGCCGATCGTGTCCGCCACCGGGCCCCACGTCGTAAATGAGTTGCTGCCCTGGCTGGTGTTGACCCCCGTGGAGATCAGTTGGTCGAACGGCCCGGCCTGGCCGTTGACGGAGTAATAGATATCTGTCTTGGTCACCTTCGCCGAGTTGATCGACCAGGTCACTGTATTGTTTGACGTTCCTACTTCTATATTCTGATCTAAGGCAGGCACCGTCACCGTAATCACCGGACGAATAGAGAACGGTACCGTTGACACCGAATACACATCTGTCGGATGCGCGCTGTCCGCGACTTTGATATACGCTGTCTCTGTCTTTTCATCCGGCACAGCGCTCGTCCACGTATACGAGTTACCGCCATTGACATGTCCGCCGTTATTCAACACGATCGTATTGTCGCTGCCGCCGGCCGAGGTCTTGTAATAAATGTCTACGTTGGTGACTGTACCGTTCGCGTCCCACGAAATGACCTTGTTGGTCTCACCCACGTTCCACACGATCCCCGAACTCTCCGGCGAGGTCACATCCAATGACCCGACAAATTTAATCGCGTTGGGCGACACCGCCTTCATATCCGGGTCGTTCTCATAGCTTACTCTTATCTTCACCGTGTCGCTGATATCGTTCGGGATCCCCGCCGTCCAGGTAAAGGTCTTGGGCGTATTATGCGCCGAGTTGGCCACACCGGTCGCGATCGTATTAACGTTGCTGACAAAATTATCTTTCGAATATTCCAATTTGATCGGACTAAACGTCCCTGTCGGCGTCCACCCGATCACTTTATCCGTCGAGCCAACCGCCCAGAACAACCCCGACTGGATCGGTTCGTTGAGCGTAATCATACCTTCCACTTCAAATCCGTCGGAATCATCCAATACTTCACTATTGGTCACCTGTTCAACGCGGATCTTGGCGTTCTTCAAGTTGTCCGTGATCGAATCTATCGGCGGCGCCCATAACGTATAAGGACTCGCGCTAAACGCCACCGTCGCGATGTCCGTCCACGGCGCGCTGCCCGTCTTGGAGAACTGGACCTTCACATTCCCCATATTGCACGTGCCCGTACAAGGTGTCGTCCATTCGATATTCTGCGCCGTCAACACCGTCAACGCCGGGCTCGCGTTATTCGGGTTCGTGACCGTAATAGACCCCTTGACC
>JACRHP010000050.1 GCA_016212005.1 Candidatus Omnitrophota bacterium
AATTCATGCATAAAATTGGAAAAATGTTCCAAATTTGCCCTAAAAATGGGGCACCCAACTAAAGGTTATAATTTTTATTTTCTCGACGATGACTCTTTGCAAAGAATCGTTTTTTCAAAAAAGTGACGAAGTCAGGAGCTTGGCGCAACTTTACGGGGTGCCGACAAAGTCTCTTAATCTGGCGGTCAGGCGCAATATCGCGCGTTTCCCGGAAGATTTTATGTTCAGACTTACCCGGAAAGAAACTGATTGTTTGAGGTTTCAATTTGAAACCTCAAACAGAGGACGCGGGGGAAGAAGGTATTTGCCTTACGTGTTCACGCAGGAGGGCGTCGCGATGCTCTCCAGCGTTCTTAATAGCGAGCGCGCGATTGCCGTAAATATCCAGATCATGCGTGTGTTTGTGAGATTGAGAGAGCTCATGGTGTCCCACAAAGATTTGGCGCGCAAGATCGAGGAGCTTGAGGCGAAGTTCAGAAAGCATGACGAGAATTTTGTCGTTGTGTTCGCGGCCATCAAGAAATTGTTGGAAGTTCCTCGGGAACCGAGAAAAAAGAAATTGCCGATCGGTTTCCATGTCAAGATCTAGGTGTCAGCCTTTATCCTGCCGGTGTAGCTTTTCGAGTTTCGCGCGCAGGTCCGCGGGGAGAGGGATCTTCTTCTGGGTCGCTTTGCTGACGGTCACATGCACCGTACGTCCGGTGCCGACGGTTTCCTTCCGGGCATTGACCAGGGCGTAGCTGAGCGTGAAGGAGGTCTGCCCGACTTTTTCCACTTTGACCCGGACCTCGAGGACATCGCCGACGGAAAGCGGCATTTTGTAGTCGGATTCCGCGTGGACAATGGGGAGGAAGAAATCCTTGTGGCTGATAAGCTCCGCGAAACCGAACCCGACCGTTTCCAGCAGCCCTTCATACGCGTCGTGGATGATCTTGAACTGGTTGGCGAAGAAGATCACGCCTGCGGCGTCGGTGTCGTGCAGCCTGATCCTGGTCTGATAGACGTACATGGCGTTCATTATAGCATAAATCTTGCCGTTACCAAGGTGCGTTGCGGCAAAGTGATTGACAAATTTAAGACGCGTGATTATAGTGAACTGTAATACCAGCCAAAGGAGGTTGTTTATGCCACAACAAGTTGCCAGCGCGGTTACCTTGAAAGGTAATCCGGTCACGCTGTTAGGGGCCGACGTGCAGGTCGGGCAATCCGCGCCTGATTGCGCGCTGGTCGCCAACGACTTTTCTGAATTCAAGCTTTCGTCGTTAAAAGGGAAGAAGGTCATCCTTGCGGTCGTCCCGTCGCTGGATACCGCGGTATGCGACCTGCAGACCAGGCGGTTCAATAAGGAAGCGACCGCGCTAGGCAACGATGTCGCTGTCCTGACGATCAGCATGGACCTGCCTTTCGCGCAGAAGCGCTGGTGCGGCGCCGCCGGAGTCGCCCGCGTGCAGACCCTTTCGGATTATCGTGAGGCCGCTTTCGGCAAGGCTTATGGCGTATTGATCGCCAGCCCGCCGCTGTTACGCCTGTTGGCCAGGTCGATTTTTGTCGTCGACGCCAAGGGGGTCTTGCGCTACAAGCAGATCGTTCCGGAGATCACCACGGAACCGAAATACGAAGAAGCATTGGCAGCTTTGAAAAAGTTATAACTAAGGAAGGAGAGAGGACAATGGCATTTACGGTACCCAACCTGGCTTACGGATTTGACGCGCTGGAGCCGCACATCGACACGCTGACGATGCAGATCCATCACGGCAAACATCACGCGGCCTACGTGAACAATCTCAACAAGGCCCTCGAGGGCAAAAAAGATCTCGAAGCGAAATCGATCGAAGATCTGGTCGCGCACATCAACGCGGTCCCGGAAAATATCCGCACCGCCGCGCGCAACAACGGCGGCGGGCATTACAACCACAGTTTGTTCTGGGAAACGATCGGCCCCAAGGCCGGCGGAGCGCCCAAAGGCGAGTTGGCCGACGCCATCAAGGCGGATTTCGGCAGCTTTGACGCGTTCAAGGAAAAATTCGCCACGGCCGCGACCACGCGTTTTGGCAGCGGCTGGGCGTGGCTCGCCGTCAGCGGTGGAAAACTCTGCGTTTGTTCAACCCCCAACCAGGACAACCCCCTTATGGATGTCGCCGAATGCAAAGGAGTTCCGGTCCTCGGCATCGACGTCTGGGAACATGCCTATTACTTAAAGTATCAAAACCGCCGTCCTGATTATATCGCTGCGTTCTGGAATGTCGTCAACTGGGACGCCGTGGCCAGGCGTTACAAAACCGTCCTTCAGAAGACTGCTTGATTTTTCCTCGGGAGGGGGCGTTTTTTCAGCCAGCGTCCCTTCCCGGGGCAAAAATTATAAAATTTGTTTGACTTAGGTGTTTTTAGTAGCTACTATATATTGTGTACTTCAGATTTTTAGTTCAATATATTGTGGAATTGCCGTTATGTTTGAAGTCCTCGTCGAGTCCAAGAGTAACACCCGCTTTAAAACCCTTTCGTCAATCTTTTTAAACTTCAAGGAGGAGTAGCCCGCATGTTTCCAGCCAAAGTGTCCCCCGATTTGGAAATGAAAGTCCAGAAACGTAACGGCCAGATCGTCGCCTTCAACGAACTGCGCGTGAAGAAAGCGATCGGCAACGCATTTAAAGAACAGGCCGGCCTGCCGCGCGAAGTGGAATTGTCGATTGAGATGAACCATGATGTCGATCGGGTGACGCAACGGGTTTTTGTCGTTCTACGGGAACGCCTCCGGGACAAAGAGTACGTGACGGTCGAGGAGATCCAGGACGAGGTCGTCCGCCAGCTTTACGAGAACGGGTTTAAGGAAACGGCGGAATTTTACGTCAACTACCGCAAGCAGCACGCGGTGCGCCGGACCCTTTTTGAATTGTACACGACGACCAAGCGCGACGGCAAGGTGGTGTCCTTCAAGCCGGAGAAGATCACCCTCGCCATCGCCAAGGCGTTCCGGGCCTACAATAACGGGATCCTGACCGAGGCCCTGCTGGAAAGCGCCCGGCAGATCGCCGCCGCAGTGGTCAGCGACATCCGCGCCCTCTGGCCCGAAGGCAAATGCGTCGACATCGAGGAGATCCAGGACCTCGTCGAGAAAAACCTGGTGAAGGCCGGGTACCACGACATCGCCCACCGCTATATCGCCTACCGCGAAGAGCGCTCCAGGGTCCGGCGCGCCAAAGAGCGGGAAGAAAGGCCCGTGGAGGCTTCCTGCGAATGGGCGAAAAATTTGAAATACAAGACCAGCGACGGCACGGAGAAGCCGTTGCCGCTGGAGGATATCCGGTTCCACATCGCGGGCTGCTGCGAGGGGCTGGCCCATGTTTCCGTTGAAGAAGTCCTGCAGGAAGCAGTGAAGAACCTCTACAACGGGATCACCGAAGAACAGATATCCACCGCCTTGATCATGGCGGCCCGCGCTTTCCTGGAAAAAGAGCCTCAGTATTCTTTCGTCGCGGCGAGGCTTCTTCTGCTTCATCTGTATAAAGAGGCCTTGGGCCGGGAGGTCAGTTTTGACCGCATGCGGAGCGAATACGCGACGTATTTCGCTTCCTATGTCCACCGCGCCGTCGAGCTGGAGTTATTGAGCCCCGACCTTTTGCAGTTTGACCTCAAGGCCCTGGGGCATTACCTGAAACCCAAACGGGATTTTCTTTTCCATTACATGGGCCTGCAGACGCTGTATGACCGGTATTTTATCCATTGGGACAAAAGGCGCCTTGAATTGCCACAGATCTTCTGGATGCGGGTCGCCATGGGGCTCGCCAGGAAGGAAGGGTCCCAGAAGAACGAGAAGGCGATGGCGTTTTACGACGTGCTCTCGACGTTCCGTTTTACTTCTTCGACGCCGACTTTGTTTAACTCCGGCACGCGCCACTCGCAGCTTTCGTCCTGCTTTTTGACGACGATCGAAGACGACCTTCTGCACATTTTTAAATGCATCCAGGACGACGCCATGCTCTCGAAGTGGAGCGGGGGCCTGGGCAACGACTGGACCAGCGTGCGCGCGCTGGGTTCCCGGATCAAGGGGACCAACGGCCGCAGCCAGGGGGTGATCCCTTTTATGAAGGTCGCCAACGATACCGCGATCGCCGTCAATCAAGGGGGCAAACGCCAGGGGGCGATGTGCGCTTACCTGGAAATCTGGCACCAGGATTTTGAAGATTTCATCGAACTGCGCAAGAATACCGGCGACGAACGCCGGCGCACGCACGACATGCACACGGCCGCGTGGATCCCGGACCTTTTTATGAAGCGCGTCAAGGAAAACGGCGAGTGGACGCTTTTTAGCCCCAACGAGGTCCCGAACCTGCACCATATTTATGGCCGGGAATTCGAGCGCCGCTATGGCGAATACGAGCAGCGCGCCCGCGAAGGCAAGCTGAAAAGCTTTAAAGTCGTCCCCGCCGTCCAGTTATGGCGCAAGACCCTGAGCATGTTGTTTGAGACGGGGCACCCGTGGATCACGTGGAAGGATCCGTCGAACGTCCGCTCGCCGCAAGACCACGTCGGGGTCGTCCACAGCTCGAATTTATGCACGGAAATCCTCCTGAATACTTCCAAAGATGAGACCGCCGTCTGCAACCTGGGGTCGGTCAACCTTGCCGCGCACATGACCCCCAAGGGGATCGATCACGCGAAATTGAAAGAGACCATCCACACGGCGGTCCGCATGCTCGATAACGTGGTGGACATCAATTATTATCCGACCCAAGAGGCCGAAGCGGCCAACCAGAAGCACCGCCCCGTGGGGCTGGGGCTCATGGGCTTCCAGGACGCGCTTTATATCCGTAACATCAGTTACGCCTCTCCCGAGGCCGTGGCGTTTGCCGACGAGAGCATGGAGGCGATCTCTTATTACGCGATTCAGGCTTCGATCGCTTTGGCCAAAGAGCGGGGGCCCTATTCGACCTACCGCGGTTCGAAGTGGGACCGTGGGCTCTTGCCCATCGATACGCTCGCTCTTCTGGAAGAAGAGCGTGGCGGCTATTTGAACGTCGACCGTACCTGCCGGATGGACTGGGCGCCGGTGCGCGCGGAATTAAAACGACACGGCATCCGGAACAGTCTCGTTATGGCCATCGCCCCGACCGCGACGATCGGCAACATCGTCGGGGTGACCGCCTCCATCGAGCCGGTCTACAAAAACATCTTTGTCAAGAGCAACCTCTCCGGTGAATTTACCGTGGTCAACGAATTCCTCGTGGAGGACCTGAAGAAACTCGGGCTCTGGGACAAGGAGATGATCAATGACTTGAAATATTTCGACGGGAGCGTCCAGGAGATTGCCCGGGTCCCGGAGGAGTTAAAGCGCAAGTACGCGACCGCCTTTGAGATCGACTATGAATGGCTCATTGAAGCGGCCAGCCGGCGGCAGAAATGGATCGACATGGGCCAGTCGCTGAACCTTTACCAGGCCAAGCCCAGCGGCCAGAAGGTCAGCGACATGTACCTGATGGCTTGGGAAAAGGGCTTGAAGACCACGTACTATTTGCGCTCCATGGGCGCGACCCGCATCGAAAAAAGCACGCTGGATATTACCAAATACAGCAACGTCGTCGGTCGCCGTGAGCGCGACGCGTTCGGTCATGTGGTCGATGCCCCGGCGCCGCCGGCGCAACCTGCCGCGCAGCCCCAGCCGCCAGCCGTTAAGGTGAAGGAAATCAAGGAGGATTGCGAAGCGTGCCAGTAAAAGAGGTTAACTGGGGTTTAAGGTTCTTTTTAAGTTTCGTCGTTTTCGGTATGCTTGAGTTTCTTGCCGCTATAAGGACGCATTCATTTTATAGCGTATTTGATATCCTGAGTGGGATTCTATTTATTTTGTTGGGCTTATCCATGGTTACAACAAAAGAAAAGTATTCAATTGGTTATATTGGCATTCCTATTTGTTTAGTACTTATCGCCCTTGAGATTTTTCGCCATATTTTTAAAACTACAGGAGTTTTCACAAAGCCGATTTCAGCGATTTTTAATGTTGATTTAATATTCCGACTAATTGGTTGTGGAAGTTTAGTTGTGCTTATCTTTATTATTAATGGCGTAAGAAAATCTTCAGAATAAGGAGCGCGTTATGGAATATACCCCAGCATTGCCCGGGATGAGTTCCAGCCGGGTCACGATCGACAACAAGAAGATCATCAACAACGACCGCACGGTCGACTGCAACCAGCTGGTCCCTATCAAATACAAGTGGGCGTGGCATTATTATCTCGACGGCTGCGCGAACAACTGGATGCCCACGGAAGTTTCCATGCAGCGGGACATCGAGCAGTGGAAGGACCCCAAGACCTTTTCGCCGGAGGAACGCCATGTCATCAAGCGCGTGCTGGGGTTTTTTGCCACCGCTGAATCGCTCGTCGGCAATAATCTGGTTTTGGCCGTGTACCGCTGCGTCGATAACCCCGAATGCCGGCAGTACCTCTTGCGCCAGGCCTTTGAAGAGGCGATTCATATCCACGCTTTCCAGTACATCGTCCAGTCGCTCTCGCTCGATGAAGGCGAGATGTTCAACATGTACCGTGAGGTGGAGACGATCTATAGAAAAGACGAGCACGCAATGAGCTGTACGGCCGGCGTGCTGGACCCCAACCTCGACACCAAGACGACCGAAGGCCTGCAGACGCTATTGAAGAACATGATCGGGCTCTACGTTGTTACCGAGGGGATCTTCTTTTACGGCGGGTTCGTGACCATGCTTTCCTTTGGCCGGCAGAACCGTATCCCGGGAACCTGCGAGCAGATCCAGTACATCCTGCGCGATGAAAGCATCCACATGAACTTCGGCATTGAACTGATTAATACGATCGTGGATGAGAACCCGGCGGTGTGGACCGAGGAGTTCAAGGCGCAGATGATCGATTTTATCAAGCGCGCGGTCAAGCTCGAACTCAATTATATCCAGGACTGCCTCCCTGACGGGGTCCTTGGGCTCAACCACAATCTTTTGCAGGAATACGTCCAGTACCTCGCCGACCGGCGGTTTGAGAAACTCCGCCTGCCCCAGCAGTACGGCTCGGGGAACCCCTTCCCCTGGATGAGCGAAGTCATTGACCTCAAGAAAGAGAAAAATTTCTTCGAAACCCGCGTGACGGAGTACCAGACCGGCGGGGCTTTAGAGTGGTGAAGGCCAACATCAGAGGATGTTGGCCGGAACCCCGAACGAGCTTGGCGAAGTTCGGGGTAAATGCTAAGAGGACGAAGCAAATCACCCTGAGCGCGTATTAACTATCTATAAGCGAAGGGTAACTGGCCAGAAGGCATGAAATCCTTAGTGAAGCGCAGCCCGAAGTTCCCGTAACATAGGAGGTGCAGGATGCGTGAGGCGGCAGAGATTTTAACCAGCGTTATCAAGCGAAACGGCAAGGAAGAAGCGTTCGATCCCGGGAAGATCGCCCGCGCCATCCACAAGGCGGGGGAAGCCACCGGCGAGTTTGGTCTTGAAACGGCCCAAAAGTTGACGGTGCGCGTCGTCAACCTCATCCACCAGCTGCTCAAGAAACATCCGCCTTCCGTCGAGGAAATCCAGGACATTGTCGAAGATGTCCTTTTGACCTCCCACTACCGCAAGACCGCCAAGGCCTATATCCTCTACCGCGAACAGCACGCGCAGATCCGCGAGATCGCCAACCGGTTCAACGCGGACCTCGTCACCCGCTACCTGGACAAGGAGGACTGGCGGGTCAACGAGAACAGCAACATGGCCTTTTCTCTCCAGGGGTTGAATTACTACATTTCTTCCGAAGTGAGCAAGGTCTACTGGTTGAACAAGGTCTACCCGCGTGAAATAAAACAAGCTTATAGCGACGGAGATTTCCATATCCATGACCTGGGACTGGTCAGCGTCTATTGCGTGGGCTGGGACCTCCAGGACCTGCTTCTGGAGGGGTTCAAGGGGACCAGCGGCAAGATGGAATCAGCGCCCGCGAAACACTTAAGAAGCGCCCTGGGGCAGATCGTGAACTTTTTTTATACGCTCCAGGGGGAAGCGGCCGGGGCGCAGGCGTTCTCCAATTTCGACACGCTTTTGGCTCCGTTTATCCGCTACGACGGGCTGACGTACAAGGAAGTCAAGCAGGCGCTGCAGGAATTTGTCTTTAACGTCAACGTGCCCACCCGTGTGGGGTTCCAGACGCCGTTTACGAATATCACGATGGACTTAAAGCCCCCGTCCTATTATCAGGATCAGGGGGTCACCATCGGCGGGAAGGTCCAGGACGCGACCTACAAGGAATTCCAGAAAGAACAGGGGATGTTCAACAAGGCCTTCCTGGAAGTGATGCTGGAGGGAGATGCCAAGGGAAGGGTTTTTACCTTCCCCATACCGACGTATAACGTCACAAAGGACTTTGACTGGGATAATCCCGACCTGACCCTGCTCTGGGAGATAACGGCCAAGTACGGCATCCCGTATTTTTCCAACTTCATCAATTCGGACATGGACCCGGATGACGCGCGCAGCATGTGCTGCCGCCTGCGCCTGGATAACCGGGAACTGCGCAGCCGTGGCGGAGGTTTGTTCGGCGCGACCCCGTTGACGGGGTCCATCGGGGTGGTGACCATCAACATGCCCCGGATCGGCCATCTGTCCAAGACCAGGGAAGAGTTTTATCAACGCCTGGAACACCAGATGTTGCTGGCGAAGGAAAGTTTGGAGATCAAACGCAAGGTCCTGGAGAAATTCACGGACCAGGACCTCTACCCGTACATCAAATTTTATCTGCGCAAGATCAAGGAGCGGTTCGGCCAGTACTGGAAGAACCATTTCTCGACCATCGGGCTGGTGGGGATGAACGAGGCCTGCCGGAACTTCCTGGGGGAGGGAATAGACTCCGCCGCCGGCCACGCCTTCACCCGGGACGTCCTGGATTTTATGCGCGGGAAGCTCATCAAGTTCCAGGAAGAAACAGGCAATATTTACAACCTTGAGGCGACCCCCGCGGAGGCCGCGTCTTACCGCCTGGCCCGCAAGGACAAGGATCTGTACCCAAAGATCATTTGCGCCAATGAGGAGGAATATCAGAAGGGCCACGAACCTTTTTATACGAACTCTACGCATCTGCCGGTCAATTACTCGGACGACATCTTCGAGGTCCTGGAACACCAGGACAGTCTCCAGGTCAAATACACCGGCGGGACGGTCCTGCACGGCTTTGTCGGCGAGAAGATCCATAACATCGAAGGGCTTAAACATCTGGTGAGGATCATCTGCCAGAAATTTAAACTGCCTTATTTTACGATCACTCCGACGTTCAGTGTCTGCCCCAATTGCGGTTACCGGGCCGGGGAACAGAAATTCTGCGACCAGTGCCACAGCGAGTGTGAAGTGTATTCAAGGGTCGTGGGTTATCTGCGGCCCGTGCAGCAATGGAACAGGGGTAAAAAGGAAGAATTCAGAGAGAGGGTAACGTACAAGATATGCGCATCGGCGGCCTGCAAAAATTAACGCTTATCGATTATCCGGGAAAAATCGCGGCGGTTGTTTTTATGCAAGGGTGCAATTTTCGCTGCCGGTATTGCCATAACCCGGAGCTGGTCGTCCCCGAAAAATATTGTCCCACCGTCCCCGAGGAAGAGGTGATGGCTTTCTTGAGAACGCGCCAGGATTATCTGGAAGGCGTTGTGGTCACGGGCGGCGAGCCTACGGTCCAGGAGGGGCTTATCTCTTTCCTGGATAAGCTTAAACGTTTGGGGTATTTGGTAAAACTTGACACCAACGGCAGCCGTCCGGATGTGTTAAAACAGTTGTTCTCTTTGCGGCTGGTCAATTATGTGGCGATGGACGTCAAGGCGACCTTAAGCCGGTATGATGAAGTGACCAACGTCCGGGGCTCCGGCGTGAAGATAGAAGAAAGCATCCGGACTATCATCGAGTCGGGGGTACCGCACGAATTCCGGACGACCGTGGTGAAGGCGTTTCATCCTGTCGAGGACCTGCTGGAGATCCGTTCGCTGGTGGCTGGCGCCCGGCAATATAACCTGCAAAAGGCCAGGATCGACGGGAAGATCCTGGACAAGGGCCTGCTGGCGCGGGAACAATATTCCGATGCCGAGTTCGAACGCTTGAAAGAAATTGTGTCCGGCGCGATGGAGCCGGCGTATCATTGGTAATGCTTTGTCTTCCGTGCCCTAACCCCAATTGGTCAGGCGTCTGACCAATTCATCAGCCGCCTGACGAATTGTAGTGTAAACCCAATTCAACCGATATCGGTTGAATTTCCCAGACGTCTGGGGAATTGCCGCTGGACATTCTCGCCGCGCGGCGAGAATCTTCCCTCCGCAAACTTCCCTTGCCAATTTTTGCGATTTCGGACATAATGAAGCGTAACTCGTATCTGGTATCTCGTATCTCGTTCGAGATACGAACGACGAGATACTAGATACGAAATCATTTTTCAGGAGTCCCCTATGCCTTGTTCCGACAGTTCATCCAGCATTGCCATTTGCCTCGACCACGAGGAGCGGTTTATTTCCTTCGACTTCGCCAAGATCACCTGCGGGCGTGAGATCACGGCCAAGACGGGGTATGACACGTATTGCGTGGGAAAAACTCTGCAGGGAATCATCACCCTTCCTTACGAACAGGTGGCACGGGAATTAAAAAGCGCGGATGAGGAAACGCAGTTCATTTTATACCTCGAATGGGACGCGCTGCGCTCGGCCATCGCCGAATATCTGGGGATAGAAGACAAGGAGATCGATACGGCTCGCTGCCAGATTTCCGCCATTGATTATGCTGAAGATGGAATTGAAGTTGCGATGGTGATCCTGCCGCCGAAGGAATTGCCGAAAATCCTGCCCTGCAGTTTGGCTGACAAGCAGTCGTCAGCTCCGACGCTCGACTAAAGTCTCGGTCGGAGTCCCGACTTCCAGTTATTGGAACGTCGGGATCATCAGTCTTCAGAGAGGTCTGAAGACTGATGTCTGAGGTCTGATGACTAAGTTGGTTCTTTCCCCTTCGCCATCACCAGTTTCCCCGAACGAACCATCTCGATGATCCCGAATTTTTTCAAGGATTCCTCGAAAAAATCCAGTTCTTCGGTCGTGCCGGTCTGGCCGATGATGGTGGCGCCGTTACTTTCATCCATGACGTGCGCGCGGCCTTTGAGCAGTTTGCGGATGGCCGCTTTCTGGGCCGGGGAGCCGCTTTTGACTTTAATAAGGGCGTACTCGCGGTCGATCGAATCCGTGCGGGTGTGTTCGCTGCAGTGAATGACGTCAATGAGTTTCGACGTTTGCTTGACGATCTGTTCCAGCGTTCCGGGATCACCGGTCGCCGTGATCGTCATGCGCGAAAATTTGGGGTTCACGCTGGCCGAGACGACCAGGGCGTCAATATTAAATCCACGCCGGGCAAACACTTGCGCGCAGCGCACCAGGACACCGGGCTTGTTGGCGACGAGCATGCTGACGGTGTGGATGTCTTTGCGTTTAGTTTTATCGCTCATTGCATTAAGTCACAAAGTCACAACGTCACAAGGTCACCCGGGTGACTTGGTGACGGGTGACGTGTGACTCCGCGCTATGTACTCCCAGTTGGTTTCTCCAGCTTCTTGTCCTTGCCCGGTGGTTCGATGATCATCTCATAGGCGGACTTGCCCGCGGGGATCATCGGGAATACGTTGTCTTCCTTGATGACCTCCGCGTGGATGACAACCGGCCCGGGGTGATCGAGGGCTTCCTTTAATTTCGCGTGGCATTCATGGACATTGCCGATGTGCACGCCTTTGATCCGGTAGGCCTCAGCGAGCTTGACGAAATCCGGGTTGCCTTCCAGATCCACACCCGAGAGACGGTTGTCGAAAAAGAGTTCTTGCCACTGGCGCACCATCCCTAAATATTTGTTGTCGATGATGAGGACTTTGACCGGCAGCTTGCTGTTGTAAACGGTCGCCAATTCCGCGAAGGTCATCTGGAACCCGCCGTCGCCGACAACCGCCACCACGAGATCATTGGGGCGGCCAAACTGCGCGCCGATGGCCGCCGGAAATCCGAACCCCATCGTGCCCGCCCCGCCGGAAGAGATCCAGCGCTGGCCCTTGGTGCTTAAATTGAATTGCGCCGACCACATCTGGTGTTGGCCCACGTCGGTAACCACAATGGCGTTGCCCTGGATGATCTCCTGCAATTCATGAAGCACGTACTGCGGCGTTAACCCGCCTTTGGTTTCAAATTTTAACGGATATTGCCGGCGGTAGCCGTCCAGCTCTTTAAGCCAATCTTTGGTGTCGCAGGGCTTCACGTATTTGAGCAATTCTTCAACGATAAGACGCGCGTCGCCCACACAACTGGCGTCCGGCTGGACGATCTTGCCCATTTCCGCCAGGTCGATGTCGATATGGATTTTCTTGGCGCCGATGCAGAATTTTTGCGGGTTGCCGTTGATACGGTCGTCCCAGCGCGAACCGATCGAACAGATCAGATCACAGCGGGTGAGCGCCTTGTTGGCGTAGGCGGTCCCGTGCATGCCCAGCATCCCCAGAGAGAGGGGATCGGTTTCCGGAAATTCCCCTTTGCCCAAGAGAGTATTGGTCACCGGGGCTTGAAGTTTATACGCCAGTTTTTTGATCGAATCACCGGCGCGCGAGAGCACGGCGCCGTGGCCGACCAAAAGTAGCGGACGTTTGGATTCGTTAAAAAGTTTGGCGATTTTTTTGATGTCCGACAAGCGCCCTTTGCTTGGGACATGGTATCCGGGTAGGTCCATCGCCGGGTCCAGTGTGTTCCCAGTGAAGGGGGCGGAGGTCACGTCTTTGGGCAGATCGACCAGAACAGGACCAGGACGGCCGGTATGCGTAATATAAAAAGCTTCTTTAATGACCCGGGGGATGTCGTTGGTGTTGCGCACCAGGTAGCTGTGTTTGACAACGGGCATGGTGATGCCGAAGATGTCGGACTCCTGAAAGGCGTCTTTGCCCAGCATCGGGCTGATGGTTTGGCCGGTCAACACGATCATCGGGACGGAATCCATGTGCGCGGTCATGATGCCGGTCACCGTATTGGTCGCGCCCGGGCCGCTGGTCACCAGGACCACGCCGGGTTTTCCCGTCGCGCGGGCGTAACCGTCGGCGATGTGCGTGGCGCCTTGCTCATGACGCACCAGAATGAGCTTGATCTTGGAGCCCACGAGGGCGTCAAAAATAGGGATGGCGGCTCCGCCGGAAAGCCCCCAGATGTATTCCACCCCGAAGTTTTCCAGGCACTTGATGAGCGCCTCGGCACCGGTCATTTGTTTTTTAGGTTGTGCGGGATTTGTAGTCGACATAGAGGCAACATACTAACATAAAAATATCGTCCGGCGCAAGCGGAAATTGAGCCTTGAAATTGCGGTGTAAAAAGGTTAATATGCTACCACTATGATTGATATCCCGAGGGGTTGCGCGAAAAAAGTGAAAGCCGTCGGCCTGATCTCCGGCGGGCTGGACAGTATCCTGGCGGCCAAGGTCATCAAAGACCTCGGGGTCGAGGTCCACGGCGTGTATTTCGCCATGCCCTGGGGCTGCTGCGACAAGACAACCGCCCTGGAGGCCGCGAATCAGATCGGCATATCCTTTATCGTCCTGCAGCTGGATGAGCGGTATCTGGAGATGGTGCGCAAGCCCAAGCATGGGTATGGAAGCGTCATGAACCCTTGCGTTGATTGCCGCATCCATATGTTCTCCCGTGCCGGGCAATACATGCGTCACATCGGCGCGGATTTCGTGTTTACCGGCGAGGTTTTGGGCCAGCGACCGATGTCGCAGATGCGCCACAGCCTCAAGAAGATCGAGCAGGAGACGGACCTTGAGGGGCGGTTGCTGCGGCCGTTGTCCGCGCATTTGCTGGAGCCCACGATCCCCGAAGCGGAAGGGTTGATCGATCGCGCCCGTCTTTTGGGCTTGAACGGCCGCTCACGGAAAGAACAGATTGATTTGGCCGCCGGGTTAAAGATTACGGCGTACAATCAGCCCGCGGGCGGCTGCCTTTTGACGGACAAGAATTTCGCGGCGCGCATGAAAGACACGCTTAAGCACGGCTACCGGAATTTCCGGGAAACGATCGCCTTAAAGTGGGGCCGGCATTTCCGCCTCTCGCCGGAATTCAAGGTCATTCTCGGCCGGGACGAGGAAGAGAACGAAGCGCTCATCCGTCACGCGCACCCCGACGATCACGTGATGCAGATTTCCGACAACCGCGGGCCGACCTTGATCCTCAAAGGCAATAACCCCGGCGAGGATGTGTTAACCACCGCCGC
>JACRHP010000051.1 GCA_016212005.1 Candidatus Omnitrophota bacterium
AAAGGCCAGCATCCCGCCGAACCCGCTCATCTGTTTCTTGATCAAGGCGGATTGCGGATGGCTCTTGAGGCCGGGATAGTAGACCTTCCTGACATGCTTGTGCTGCTCCAGATGCCGGGCGATGGCCAGGGCGTTGGCCTGATGGGTTTCCATCCGGGGGGCGAGGGTCTTGATCCCGCGCAAGACCAGCCACGCGTCGAACGGCGCCTCGGAAACACCCAAGGCGTTGACGAGGAAGCGGCCGCGGGTTTCCAAGTCTTTGTTCCCGTAAATGATCGCCCCGCCGACGACATCGCTATGGCCGTTCAAGTATTTGGTCGTGGAATGCACGATAATGTCCGCCCCGAAGTCGAACGGACGCTGAAAATACGGACTTAAGAACGTATTATCCACGACCGTCAGGATCTTTTTGGTTTTGGCAAGGCCGATGACGCCTTCCAAATCGACGATATTTAA
Organism: Candidatus Omnitrophota bacterium; assembly: GCA_016212005.1. GTDB lineage: Bacteria > Omnitrophota > Gorgyraeia > Zapsychrales > Zapsychraceae > UBA10015. The sequence continues at coordinate 457 of JACRHP010000051.1, forward strand.
CAGCGGATTCGAGGGCGTTTCGATCCAGATCATTTTTGTCTTGGACGTGATGGCCTTCTTGACCGCCTGCAGATCCCGCATATTGATAAAATCAAAAACGATCCCCCATTGGGAAAATACCTGGGCAAAAAGCCGGTAGGTCCCGCCGTAGATATCATCCCCGGTGACCACGTGATCTCCGGGTTTTAAATAGAACAAAACCGCCGTGATGGCCGCCATGCCCGTGGCCGTCACCGAACAGCCCGTCCCGCCTTCGAGTGCCGCGATATTTTCCTCAAGCGCGCTGCGGGTCGGGTTGCCGCTTCGTGTATAATCATACCCCTTGTTCTTGCCCAGGGCGTCGAAATAGAACGTGGACGTCGGGTAGATCGGCGTCGTGACCGAGTTATAACTGCTGTCTTTATAAACGCCGGTATGGACCGTTTGCGTACGGATATCGATCTTGTTTTTAGGTTTGTTCATGAACAATAACCTCGCTGGTGTTCGTGTGTTTAGGCCTCGCCGGCCTCCGCCTTTTTCTGGACCGCCGTCAACTTTGGAGTATGATGCCCACCGTGCACATGGCGGTTGTATTCCTTGCGCACCACGCTCAACAGCTTGGCGACGTGGACGGGCTTGGCAAAGGCGCGGTAAACTTTTCCATTGATCTCGATGGTCTCGTATCCCTTGTCTTTCTCCGGGGAAAGCGTGTTGGTGACAAAAATGACCGGGATATTCTTTATGGCCTCCCGCGCGTTAAGCTGCTCGACGATGACCTTGCCGTCGCCGTCAGGGAGGATCACGTCCATGACGATCACGTCCGGCAGCGTCGCGTTGATCTTCGCGAAACATTCCTCACCGCCGAAGGCCTCCACCACCTCATAACCCGCGTTGGCAAAAATCTTGCCGTAAAGCCGCTGGGTCACGGGGTTATCATCGACGACCAGTATTTTCTTGCGTTTCTTGATCATGCCCTAGACCTCCAGAACCATCCGGTACCGCGCTTTGTTTTGCCGCACCCGGTCGAGCGCGGCGTTGACGTCTTTCAGGGGGAGGACTTCCGTCCTGGCCGCGATGCGCTCGCGCGCCGCGAAATCAAGCATTTCCCTGATCATCCCGGGGCTGCCGATAACGCTGGCGATGACCCCTTTCTGTCCGGAGATGATCGCGCCGGCCGGGATTTCCAGCGGTTTATCGACGGCGCCGACCACGATGAGCCGGCCGTTGGGCCGCAGCATTGCCAGGTACAATTCCCAGTCGAGCGTCACATTGACGGTTGTCAGCAAAAAATCAAAATGGCGTTTTAATTTCGCAAGTGTATTCTTATCTTTACTGCCGATAAAATCTCCGGCGCCCAGCGCCCGGGCTTCCTCTTCCTTGCCGGGAGTATGCGAGAACGCGGTCACGTGGCAGCCGAGGGCGCGGGCGAATTGAACGGCCAGGTGCCCCAGCCCGCCGATCCCGATGACGCCGACTTTGTCGCCGGGTTTGGTCAAACGCCGTAACGGTGAATAAACGGTGATCCCGGCGCACAAAAGCGGCGCGGCCGACTCGGAAGCCATCAACGGCGGGATCGGAAAGACGAACCGGCTGTCCACGATCACCTTGCGCGCGAACCCGCCGTAATGCCCGACCGCGGTAGCCGTATCATCCGGACATAAATTTTCTTCCCCGCGCCGGCACCACTCACAATTCCCGCAACTGCCCGCCTGCCAGCCGACGCCGACCCGCTGGCCCGGCGTCAGGTCCCTGACATCAACACCGACGCGTTCAACCTTCCCTATAATCTCATGCCCGGGGACAAGCGGATACCGGCTGGTTTGCCAATCATTATCAATAAGATGGATGTCGCTGTGGCAGATGCCGCAATGGGAGATCCCGATGACCGCGTCCATCGGCCCGATCTGCCGGGGCTCGGCGTAGCGGAACTCTTTGAGCTTCTGCTTTGCCGCAAAGGCCGCGTAACATTCGATCATCGGTCCGTTGATCCCAGGAGCCGGCGCACCCTCGCCAGCAAGGCCTTGGGATCGACCGGTTTAATGAAATAGTTATCGATCCCCGCCATTTTAAAAATATCCACCATCTCCCCGCGTCCGGTCAAGACGATGACGGGGACCCCTTTCAGACGGTTATCGTTGCGGAATTCCTGGATAAAGGTGTACCCGTCCATCCCGGGCATGGCGATATCGCAGATGATCAGATCCGGCGTGTTATCCCGGGCCCAGGCCATGGCTTCCGCGCCGTTGGTGACCGTCGTCACGTTCTTAAACCCGTTGTGGCCCAGATAATCCCGGATGGCCAGCCGTAACGCCGCGTCATCGTCAATGACCAGAATTTTCTTGTCGTCCATTTTAAATCCCCACCCGCACGCGGTAAGTTACCTTTACTTCTCCGTCTTTGGGCACATCGACGTCAAAACGGAGAGTGAAGGCATCGAGCTTCTTTGAAGGATGGCTTTGTTCCACGATCTGCCAGCTGCCTTGCAAGGGTTCGATGATCCCGACGCGGACCGGTTCCTCTTTATGATTGCGCAGCGTCACTTCCCACGCTGTTTCATACATCTGGTTAGTCAACTGCTTGAAGTCCGTCTGCCGGCGCTCGGCCACCACGTCAAAGGCCTCGCCGACCTTGACCTTGACCTCTTCGTCTTTAGGAGTATGCTCGATATTATCCTCACCGACAAACTGCAAACTGTCTTTGGAATCTTTCTTGTATAAACGCAAGACCCCGGCCGGCAGCGGCATCCCCAGCTGGTTTTCTTTGGAATTCTTGAACTTCACGTACACGGAAACTTTTTGTTTGGGGTGCTGGTCGCGGTAATATTGCGTAAAATAATATTGCTGACCGTAAACCAGAAGTTCTTTTTCCGCCTTGATGCCGGAGGCCTCCAGTAGACTGATCTGTTTGGTCTGCTTGTCTTTGATCGTTGTCCGGCGCTGCAGATCGTAAATATGATATTCGAAGAACGCCTGCTCAGCGAACTGAGACGCCATCACGCCCATTTCCGCCACCTTCCTGAGTCCACCCAGCGACATGGGCATGTTCTGGGCCCGCTGAACTTCCCCGGCGACCAGTTTCAGCTTGGCGTCCTTGTACGTCGCCCCGCTTTGGTTATCCACGGTCACCCAACCGGAAAGATCGCCGCCGGTATCATCTTTGTTCAGAACGAACACATAATCCGCTTTCCAGCCGATATTGTTCGTCAGGTAGGAAACCTCCAGCTGCTGCGCATCCTTGGACTGGTTGGCATACAGCCACATCAAGGTCGGTTTGGCGATCAGGTTCTCGGGAATTTCCGGAAGGACCTTTAACCCCGGATAGTCCAAGTAAATCTCATTATTGATCTTGAAAACAGGGTTGCCGCCGTTGTTACTGATCAATGTCCCTTCAACGACATCCTTGCGGTCCTGGTATTGATTAAAGTCGATCAGCTTGATCTTCTTGTCCACGAACTTGTCCAGCAACTTGTTGTAATCGATAAGATCATATTCATAATTTTGTTCCAGCACCTGGAATTGCTCCGGACTATTGAGCGACCTGGCGTGCACCGTCACCGGCATAATATAGGCGGCCACGTCCATAAAACGCAGCTCCCCCTCGCCGGCCGGAAGCTGAATATTGCGCGTGTCCTTGACCAAGCCGAGGTTACTGTTATAAACAGTGACCTCAACGTTAGTTTGATCATCCTGGGTGCTTTTGACGGCTTCTTGGGCGGAGACGGGGGAAATAAAGAACGCGGCGATCGCCGCTACCATCAATACGCTACGATACTTCATCTGGGGCTCCTTCGTTAGTTTGTCCTATTATCCATTGAGTCCCCGGATGAATCAAGGGAAAATTATTGAAAAACCCGGTTCAATGGAAAGGAACGGCCTGGAGGAAATTATCGATATCGCTTTTGGTATAGCAGTAACCGTCGGGGTTATCGGCCATCTTAAGGAATTGGCACTCCCTGCCGTCGGCCGCCTTTTTCGCTTCGCTGACGGTGTACGTGCTGACCTGCCCCTCTTTGGTCAGCTGCACCTGGAGCGCGTCCTTGGCGGGGGTTGCATCGGCGGAAACAAAATAAATGGTCAAATCTTTCCAGCGGCGGAGGATATCTTCCACCTTGCTCTTTTCAATATCTTTACCCTCCGGCGTCTTCCAGGCGGCTTCTTTCTGCTCTCCTTCTTTTTTCTCTGCCGAGGCGTCCGCCCCGGCGGGCGCCGTTGCCGCCTTCTCGGCACTGAATTTCTTTTTGGCTGTCAGGTCCTGGATTTCAACTTTCGTAATCTTGTCCTCCTCGACTTTGAACGGATTCGAGACGAAAATATTGCCACCCCCCCGCAGAAAGCCGTCGAAGCTGGAAACAGGGACCAGGTAATAATAGGCGTCGGCTGTTTTCATGTAATAGTCGCTTCCCTCGGCGTTTTTCTTGCCGCGCAAAAGGGTTATCTCCTTGCCATCTTTCAGTTTGAACCCGGCCTTCCAGACATCTCCGCCGAAACCAGCGGCTGGATCGGGGGCCGTCACCTCCCGCGCCCGGATATTGGCAAAACTCCGCAGATAATTTTCTATCTTCGTCGCGCTCAAACCGAATGGATATGGAACGGCGCAGCCCGTACAAACCCATTCATTGCCATTCCCCGTCTCCTGAAGCGCCAGGTCCAGCCAGGTCTTGGAAGCGTCCTTTCCGCCGGCCGTGACCTTCACCGCGGTCACCTGCGCCGGGTCAAGGCGCAGGACCTGTTTATCAAACCACCGGTTCTTGTCGAAATTTTCTTCTTTCACCTCGCCCCAGAGGCCAAAGTCACCGAGGAGGCTGTCCTGTGTCAGATACACCTTGTTTGTTTTGTCGCGGCGGACAAAAACCTCCCAGCGCGCAGTGCGCTTGCTCCCGATGATCAGATGCTCCAGCTCGCTCTCCCCTTTGCGCAGGATGACGTGGATCCCCTGGTCGTCGGAGATGCCGTAATCGGACAACAAACTGGCTTCCTCCGAGCGCAGTTCCCCTTTAAGGCCGTCCAGCTTTTTGACCAGGGCGCTTAAGACGTTCTCGTCGGCGTTAACGCCGTAAAGGCTCTTGACCTTCCATGCCCCGTCTTCCTTCGCGAGCTGCACCTGGGTCTGCGTGTTGCCAAAACGCAAGTCCACGCCGGTCATCTCTTCCAGCGTAAGGGCCGGGGCGATGATATCGGTCATCTCCTCGGTCGTGGCCACCTCCGGCGCCGTTTTCTTCTTCAAGAGAACAACCCCTCCCAAAAGGAAAAAAATGACGCAAAGGATTAAGAGATTCTTGAATTTCATGAGGGCAACAGTTGCAGGTACTGTTCTTTTTCTTCCTTGCGCAAGAAAGCGCGCATACTGCCCAGGATGATAAAAAGGCACGGGACCGCCAGGATCGTCATGAACCTGAACCAAAGCTTCTCGGCGTTGCTTAAAGATTTGACTTTGCGGTTGACCTCCTGGTGCCCGCGGATATTGATCAGCTCGCCGCCAAGGGTGAGGGCATCGACGGAGTTGATAAAGAAATTCAGCATGCCGCCGTTTTTGATCATGTCTTCCTCAAACATCCTGGAACAGCCCACCAGAAGGAGCTTCCCCGGTTTGGGAGAAAGCGCGGGGATTTTTTCTTCCGAAGGAGGCGGGACCACCGACTCCGCCGCCGCGGCCTGCGCGTCTTCTTTCGGCCAAGCAGGCACCGCCTGGCCCTTAAAGGCATCGGGGAACTGCCCCTCCAGCAAGACCGCGAGGGGGAGATCCGCCTCATAACTGGTGCGGTCCGGACGGACATCTTCGCCGGAGAGAGGGGTCCCCCGGGAGGGGACCGTCCAGCTCTTCTTGCTCGTCGTCAACAAAACTGTCTTTTTAAGCCCCAGTTCTTCAAATTTTTTATCGTCGGTCTCAAGCGCCGACCCCCACAAATACAACAGCGGAGAAAGTCTCCCCGTGATAGAGACATTATGGTTCATTGATTCTTCATCCACCAGGATCTGCATGGGCGCCTTGACCGGCACGGAGACCTCAAAGGGGCCGAAACTCATCGCCCCGGAAAGAGAGATCGTGTCGCTGCGCTCATCCAGCAGCATTTTGTCACTGACCCTGATGCCGTAAGGGCCGGTCAGGTCGTTGACGTTGCTGTCTTTTCTCTCCCCGGAAATCTCTATCCCCGTCGGGCCGGATCGGCCGTAGCGGTACTCGTAGTTCTGCGCCGCGAGGATGACATTGCCGCCCGCATTAAGGAAGCGGTTGATCTCATAACGCTGGCGGTCGTTCAATTTCTCGGGAGCCACGATAATAAGGGTATCCAGCCCTTCGGGAAGGAGGTTCTCCCGCGTTAAACGGACGCGGGAAAACTTGTAATCTTCATACTGAAGGGCCGCCGCGAGGGTCTTGAACTTGTCATCCACGTACTGGTCCGGCGCCGATTGCCCCAGTTGGCGCAAAAGGGCCAGCATTTGAGGGTCAACGACCCGTTGCGTAAACGGCGCCACCATCGCCACCGTCGGGATTTTGTCCAGTGTCATGCGGTAAATTCTGGAGACAAGTTCATATTCAAAATTGCTGATATTGGCCGGCATGATCGCAGGGATGACCTCTTCTTCCTTCTCTTTATAAGAGATCGAGACGGCCGAATAGACGAGCTTGATGTCCATCTGGTCCTGCTCGATGCTGCGCACCTGAAACGGACGGATCCCTTTCTGCTGCATCTTGTCGGCGAGGGTCTCTTCCCCCTCCTTCTGCCCCGCGTCGGCGGGCTCCAGGTGGAAAATTTTGTACTGCAGCTTGCCGGCCGCGAAGACGCGCAATTCGTCGAGCCTGTCCTTGATGTCCTGTTCCAGCGACCGCAGGGCCGTCGGCATCTTCTCCGCCGGGGAGATATACAGCTTGACCGTCACGGGCGCCTTGAGCCCTTGCAGGATCTTTTTAGTCGTCGCGGTAACCGTGTACAGTTTGCCCTCGGTCATGTCCTGGCGCCCCAGGGGGATGTCCGAAAACAGGACATTGAGGACCACACTGATGGCCAGGCAAACGCCCACCGCGGCCGAGAATACGATCCGGGCCTTGGGTTTCAGGCGGTCGTCGATGGAGAACATATTCAGGACCAGGAAGGCCGCGGTCATGACGACAAAATAGAGGACGTCGCGGTTGTCGATAACGCCCCTTTGGAAACCGTCAAAATGCCGCGTCATGCCGAAATTCTGCATCAGGAAACTGCCCGCGCCGTGGACCCAGCCGTCGATGACGCCGGCGATGAAGTCCAGGCCCGTCAGGAAGAAAAAGAAACAGACGATCATCGCGACAATGAAGGAGACGATCTGGTCCTTGCACAAGCCGGAGACAAAGATGCCGATACCTAAGAAAAAGGCCCCCATCAGGACAGTCCCTGTATAGCCGCCGATGATCTGCCCCGGGTCAGGATGGCCTGTCGCCGCGAGCATGACCGGTACCGGCAAAGTCGCGGCCAATGTGATCAAAAAGAAAAGAAAGGCCGCCAGGAATTTCCCGAGGACAAGCTGCCAGGTCTTCATGGGAAAAGTCAACAGCATCTCGAAGGTGTTGCCCTTTTTCTCCTCGGACCACAGCCGCATGGTGACGGCGGGGATAAAAACCGACAGGACAACCGGCATGAGGTTGAAAAACGAACGCATGTCCGCGTTGCCGATCAAAAAGAATTGCGACATAAAAATACCGGCATTGAGGACCACAAAGACGACAATAAAGATGTAGGCGATGGGCGAGTTGAAATACGACAATATTTCGCGGGTGAAAATGGCCCGCCAGTAATCGATGTTTCTCATATTATTTTCCCCCCTCCCGCAGGGAGCCTATCGGCGGACGCCGTTTCCGTCTTCCGGCGTCTGGTCAACAAGGAAATGAACATGTCCTCGAGGGTGAAGCGCCTCTCGGCGAAAGTCTTCACCGGCCATTTTTTCTCTTTATTCAGATTATCGATCTCCGGCACGAGGAGAGGGTCCTCGAAGGAACTCTTGACCTCAAAGGTCACGAACCCGTCCCGGGACTCGCCGAGGAAGGAAATCTCTTTGGCGTGGAGGAGCCCGCCGAGGGCCTTGGCGACAGCCTCACGCGATTCTTTGACCGTCAGGGTGTGGCAGCGGTATTTCATGGCTTCCTGCGCCAGGTCGTCTTTGGTCCCTTGTGCCACCGTCCGGCCCTCATTGATGATGACGATACGGTCGGCAATCACCTCGACCTCCTGCAGGATGTGCGTCGAGAAGATAATCGTTTTTTCTTTGGCAAGTTCGCGCACCAGCCGGCGGATCCCGATGATCTGCAGAGGGTCCAGGCCGCTGGTGGGTTCATCGAGGATAAGGATCTTGGGGTCGTGGATAAGGGCCTGGGCCAGGCCGAGGCGCTGGCGGAACCCTTTGGAGATCTCATGGATGCCGTGTTTCCACACCGGGACGATGCCGCAGGCCTCTTTCACCCAGTCGAAACGCCGGCGCAGGGCCGCGCCCCTGATGCCGCGCGCGTTGCCGACGAAGGTCAGGTATTCGTCGACGCGCATGTCCATATAAAGCGGCACGTTCTCCGGGAGATAGCCGACGAGTTCACGGACGCGCAACGGTTCTTCAAGGATATCGTGCCCGCCCATCACGGCCGTCCCGCGGGTCGGATAGATGAAGGTGGTCAGGATCTTCATGAGGGTGGATTTTCCCGCCCCGTTGGGTCCCAACAGCCCCAGCACCTCGCCTTCCTTGACCGAAAAAGAAACGTTGTCCAGGGCGACCGTGGAGCCGTAATGCATGTAGATATTCTTGATCGTGACCATACGGGTATTACCTATTGCAGAGGTGCTTCAGGAAAATATATTATCATCACGTTTTTTTCTGATTCAAGAAAAAAATTAAAAAAATTTCGGTTACCAAAGAATTACAGTAACATCCACGCGCCAGGGGACATCTTTACCCTATTCGATTTATAAAGGCTGAAGACGCTTGCGACTGGATCGCAAGTGAACCATGTTCATTAACAGCGGAAGTATAATGCTTAACCAAATAATTTCTATTTGGGCTTTGGGGGGCGTATAAAAGTAAGAAGGCATGTTTTCTGCACCTAATACACGGACATTAATTGCGGCCAGGATACTAAGTGGGATAGCACCCCACAGATACACTTTCTTAAACTTTTCATTTTGATTTAACAACCCAATGCCAATAACCAGATACCATAAACCCAAGAAAATGTATGACATCAGCGCAAGCTGGGTTCCCAATGCAAACATTAACAACAGGAAGAGACTCCATCCGATATCAAATACTCCTAAAAAACCTGCGGTAATCCGCGATCCTGTCACCACCACCATGATTAGAACTGGCAATAAAGAAATAACCGCCAATTCATTGGGAAGTTTCTCCCAATATGCATTATAGCTATGGATAATAGATAAAAGCCCTCCCAGCATAAGCCCTGAACCAATGGGGCCTACTCGCAAAACCCCTCCCATAACTATCACTATCATGCCGATGGGAAGAGTAATCATAAACAAGCGCTGCGCAACACGGTTGTCATGTGCCTCTCGTTGTTCAATGTTATATAGGCGTTCCTCATTAAGCTTGACTCGTTCCTGTGGCGTTGCCTTATCGACACGCTCAAAATAATCCAAGTTCAGATAATCTCTATAATTAGGGGGCAGCGTAATCGCCTTGACGCTGTTGTCCAACAATATAGGAAGAAGACACGCAATCACTACCCCGATTATTGTCAAATTTTTCATTTTAATGCCTCTCGAGTTCCGTCCTGATGATCATCATGACTTCGAGGTTGTTGCTGGAGATGACGACGCTGCGGTTGACGGCGGCGCTCTCGTCGACGCTGCCGTAGATAAGGGTCAGGTCGATGCCCGCCTCGGCGATCTTGTCGGTCACCTTCTGCAGGGCGCCGGGCTGGTTGTCGATGGACAGAAGGATCACTTCCTCCTCCTGGACGTCATAGCCTTTGGCCGCCAGGAGGCGCTTGGCCTCATTGTTATCATCGGTGACAAACATCACCGCCACATTACTGCCGATTGAATACGCGCACAGGGCAACGAGGTTGATTTCGGACTTGGAAATTACCTGCGTAATCTTCGCCAGCATGCCGATTTCATTGTCACCGCGGACCATGAGCTGCCGGGACAGTTCTACCTTGATCATATTCCCTCCTCACGCTGCAAGGATCAACAAGTACATTGGCTTTCTATTATAAGTATAACATTTATTATGCACGAAAATTCTTTGTTTTTTTTAATCACGGGAGGCGTTGGGCATAAAGACAAAACCCATGGGGCGGCGCGTGCCCGGGGCAATGGCCAGCGAGGTCATCTTTTGCCGCTGGTCAATGGGACATTCATCCTGGGAACAGACGACGAGTTTCCACGTCGGGCGGGAACGGTTGTGGACTTTGGAGATCGGCTCCTGGCCGAGGAAGCATCCTTTTGTATAGGAAACAAATTCATCATCACCGACATTGAGCAAAAATTCATCACGGTAATCGGCGCCCTGCACGGGGATATTGTTGCGCAGGCGAAACAGCGTAAATTCCGCGTCTGAAACCTCCGCCGGCATCATTTCTTCTGAAACAAGCAATCTCCCTTTCTTTTGCGTGATCGAGAAACAGCCCGCGGGCGGCTCGCCGCCTCCTTCCACATCAAAATACGCGTGCCGGTCCAATTTTTCGACGCGTACCCCGCTCAAACGGATGTACTTTTCCAGATGCGCCATGAGCCCGTCAGCAAACGCCCGTTCGACAACGATCATGAACTCATCATCGCCGACGCGGCATTGCTCAAAAGTCGCCACGATCCGGCCGTGCACATTCACGAAAGCGTTTTGCGGGCGGTCGAGGGTATTGCTACAAAGGCCATTCAGGAATTCGGCGGGGTTACGGGTAAGACGTAAAACGGTTTTGTTGAGCTGGTACAGCCTCATGGTTAATCAAAATCTTTCTCGACCAGATATTCTTCGATGATTTCCTTGTGGTCAAAGGCGTAATCCATCTGGGGCAAATCCTC
>JACRHP010000052.1 GCA_016212005.1 Candidatus Omnitrophota bacterium
GCCGCCTGCGGGATTATAACCGCAAAGACTGCGACTTTGCCTTCTGGCGCCACGGGAGGCAGGAAATAGACATATTGGTGATGCGGGGCGGAAAACCCGTGATCGCTTTTGAGTGCAAGACGGGGCAAGAATCGCTTTCTTCGGATACTTCAAATAATTTCCGGAAGCATTTCCCCAGGATTCCGTTATTTATCGTTTCGGCAAATAAAGAAGGCCATCGCCAGTTAGACAACGGGTTAGAGATTCTTCCATTTTTTATGGCTACGGACAAATTCTTGTCTGTTTGACATTTATCGTAAAGAATGCTATATTTGTTTCTGTAAATAATCAATAATGATTATTTAAGAATACGTATGAAATATTCCGATTTCAAACATCATTATCAGCATTTACCCGTTATATTGAGCAAAGATATCCAGGAAATCCGTGGAAACCGGCAAATTATGCGTAACCAGCTCTCCCGTTGGCAGGCGCAAGGCCTCATTGTGAAGCTCAAACGGGGGATGTATATGCTCAACAAAGACGACCGCCGCGCTGAACCTGGCCGGCCGTTTATCGCCAACCAATTGCACGCGCCGTCCTATGTGAGCCTGGAATACGCGCTCAATTTTTATGGGTTGATCCCGGAACGGGTGGCGGACGTGACGTCCATCACGACCAAAAAAACGACGCGTTTCAATACCCCGGAAGGAACGTTTATTTATCAACATATCAAGCCGGCGGCCTTTCGCGGTTTCAAAACGTTTAAAGATGAGAAAGGGCTACCCTGCTTTATGGCGTTGCCGGAAAAAGCGGTGGCGGATTTTATTTATCTGAATCTGGAAAAATTCAGGCCCGGCGACAGAACGGTTTTTGATCAGTCTTACCGCTTTCAGAATCTGGAGGACATCGACAAAAAGCTTCTCATGGAACTGGCGTCTCTCTACGGCAGCCTCAAACTGGTCCGGATATTGGGCTTGTTCTGTTCCTTCATCGACAAGGAGAAAGTATTGTGATCGAGGTCCTCAAAGAACAATTCGCGGAGTCGATGTCCAAAGAAGAAAAGGAAAACCGTTTGCGCGAATTCCTGCAGGTCCTGACCCTGAAAATAGTGCATGATAAGGGATGGTTTGAAAACCTGACATTTGCCGGAGGAACGGCTTTAAGGATATTGTTCAACATGCGGCGTTTTTCGGAAGACCTGGATTTTTCACTGACCGGCCCTTCCGGGTATGATTTCAAAAAACTTTGCCGCGAGCTTCAGGCGCAGATGGAACTCCACGGGATCAGGATGGAAGGAATTCCGGACATGGAGAAAACCGTCCATGCGGTTATGCTGCGTTTCCCGGGGCTGCTCAACAACCTTGGGATCTCGCCGCTTCCCGGGCAAAAGTTATCCATTAAGCTGAAAATCGACACGCGCCCTCCGGAAGGCGGAAAGATCGAGAATAGCCTGGTGAACAAGACCTACGTATTTTATATCCGTCATTTTGATCTGTCCTCATTGTTTGCCGCGAAAATTGCCGCCTGCTTTTATCGCAAATATGTTAAAGGGCGGGATTTTTATGACCTGATCTGGTATTTGTCCAAAAACGTCGAGCCCGACTATGAGCTGTTGAACAACGCTATCCGTCAGACCCAGGGCAAGGCGCCGGGCATCAACGCGGGGAATATCGGACAATTCCTGCGCGATCATCTTGAAAAGATCGATCTAGACAAGGCCGCAAAAGACGTTGAAAGATTCCTGGATGATAAAAACGAATTGAAGCTGTTCAACCATGACCTTATCAAGGGAAGCATTGATTCGGTATTTCGATAAAAACATGTGAGGCTGACCTATGAAAAGAATTTTTTGTTACCTGTTATATTATTTCTTCGCTAAAAACCTGCCGCGGTCCTATGAACTGGGGCCTGTCGGCAAGATGTCCGGACGTCTGCGCCGGTTCGCCTGCCGCCGCCTTTTCCAAAAGACTGAAGGTATTTTCGGCGTCGAGCGCGGGGCGGACTTCGGCGGCGGACGCAACATCATTATGCGCGAATACGGATCGCTGGGAGAAAACCTCCGGGTCATGGGCGAAGGGACCGTTACCGTCGGGCGCCATGTCATGATGGGGCCTGATGTGCTGATCCTGACCAGCGACCATAAAGCGGACGAAGAAGGGTTTGACGGTTACGTCACCAAAGACGTCCTGATCGATGACCACGCATGGATCGGCGCCCGCGCCATCATCCTCAAAGGCGTGAGGGTCGGTAAACACGCGATCGTGGGGGCGGGGGCGGTGGTCGCCCGCCACGTGCAGGACCACGAGGTCGTCATCGGAAACCCCGCGAAAGTCCTCCGCGTGAGGGTCCCACCGCCGGATGACCGAAAATCATGAAAATCCTTGACATATCAATATATTGGCGTAATATAGTGAATTAGTTCCTCAAATTACGCCACTAAATAACCATGTACACACGAATTCTTAAAAAACAAATTTACGAAAAATTCTTCTCCGGAAAAGCCATTATTATCGCGGGCGCCAGGCAGACCGGCAAAACCACGCTTTCCATGGACCTTCTTCGGGAATCGGGAGAAGGTCATTATAAAATTTTTAATTGCGATAATCCCTCCGACAGGGAGATGCTGACCGACAAAAACCTGGAGTTTTTAAAACAGCTTGTCGGGGACTCCCAAGTTGTCCTCATTGACGAGGGGCAGAAGGTAACGACGATCGGGCAGACGGTGAAGCTGCTGGTGGATTTTTATAAAAAGGAAAAACAGATCCTCGTGACCGGATCCTCGAGCCTGAACCTCCTGGACCAAACCCATGAACCCCTGACCGGAAGAAAATATGTTTATACGCTTTATCCGTTATCGCTGGAAGAGATCTACCCGGACCGCGATGTGCTGACCATGACCAAAGAGCTGGAGGGACTGCTGGTTTTCGGTTCTTATCCCGAAGTCGTGACGCAAAAGTCTTTCGAAGCCAAGGCGGAACTCCTGCGGGAACTTCAATCGAGCTACCTCTATAAGGACATCCTTGAATTCCAGGCGGTAAGGAATTCCGACAAGATCATGAAACTCGTCAGGGCGCTTGCCCTGCAGGTCGGGTCGGAGGTCTCCTGCACGGAACTTTCCAGCCTCATCGGCATCGACAAAAAAACCGTGGAACACTACATCGACGTCCTGGAAAAAAGTTTTGTGGTTTTCACTCTCACGCCCTACGCCAAAAACAAACGCCGGGAGATCTCCAAACTGAAAAAAGTTTACTTCCATGATCTGGGCATACGCAACGCCGTGATCAACAATTTTAATTTTCTGGAAAAACGCGGCGACACGGGGATTTTATGGGAAAATTTTCTAATGGCGGAACGCCTCAAATACCGGCAGCATCATCATCTCCACGCGAACTCCTATTTCTGGCGGACATATGACGGCAGCGAAGTTGACCTGGTGGAAGAGCTTGAGGGGAAACTGAACGGTTATGAATTCAAATGGAAAGAAAAAAGGAGGAAAACGGGGGGGCCGGCCAAATGGCTGGAATATCCCGGGAGCTCTTTTCAAATCGTAACGACTCAAAATTTACAAAATTTTCTTTTCTAAGGTCTATCCTGAATCCTTCTGTAATCCATAAAAATATGCCCCCATGAAAATTCTTGTCTTTACAACGCTTTTCCCCAACAGCCGGATGCCGCACCATGGGCTTTTTATCAAGGCGCGCGTGGCCGCCCTCTCCAAAAACAACGAAGTGCGGGTCGTCGCGCCGGTGCCGTTTTTCCCGCCCTGGAATATCAATCCCAGGTGGTTTCTGTTCAGCCAAATACCCGTGGAAGAAGAGATCGACGGCATTAAAGTTTATCATCCCCGGTATCTGGTTACTCCCAAGATCGGCCGCGCGCTCTACGGATTTCTGATGTATTTCAGCCTGTACGGCTTCATCAAAAATCTACGCCGGTCATTTGATTTTGATCTGATCGACGCGCATTTCTTGTATCCGGACGGGGTGGCCGCCGTTTTACTCGGCCGCCGGCTGCGCAAAAAAACGATTTTAAACGCGCGGGGGACGGACCTCAACTGGTACCCGCAATTTCCGGTCATCCGCGCCCAGATCCGTTCGGCCCTGGAAAAAGCCGACGCGGTGACCGTCGTTACGGAAACTCTTCAGGAAAAAACCATCGAACTGGGCATCGACCGCGGCAAGGTCGCCGTCATCCCCAACGGCGTCGATACCGGCATGTTTTGCTTCAGACCGAAGGACGAAGCCAAACGGACGCTGGGCCTTCCTGACAATCGCCGCGTTATCCTTGCCGTCGGCCATCTGCTGGAAGCCAAAGGATTTCATTTTCTGATAGAAGCGTTGCGCCATGTCCGCCGGCAGGACATGGACCTCGTTATCATCGGTGAAGGGGAATATAAAGAAAAGTTACTGCAATTGGCCGCGGAATATCACCTGCAGGGACGCGTCAAGTTCCCGGGGGAAAGGCCGCAAGGCGAATTGGCCCTCTGGTACGCGGCCGCCGAGGTCTTTTGCCTGACCAGCCTGCGCGAAGGCCGGCCCAATGTCGTCCTGGAGGCCATGGCCTGCGGCACGCCGATCGTTTCTATGAACAAATGGGGGCTGTCACGGATCGTTGATCTGGACAAAGGGATCCTGCTCGACAGTTACGAACCGGCAGGCATCGCCCGCGCCATTGATGAAACGCTACAGCGGCACTGGGACCGCCGGGCCATCAGCGGCTCGATGAAAGAACATACCTGGGCCAGGACCGCGGAGCAGGTGGACCAACTTATGACATCGGTCATGGCGCGAAAGGATATCCTGTTTTTTTCTTCCGACGACTGGAACAGCGGCCTGAAGACGAGCAAATACCATCTCTCCACGCGCCTCGCCCGCCAGAACCGGGTTTTCTTCATCAATTCCTTGAGTCTAAGGGCGCCGACCTTCTCAAAACGGGACGTTAATAAAATCCTGGCCAAATTGAAAGGATATTTTCGCGGCCTGCAAAAAGTTAGAGAAAATTTATATGTATACACACCGTTACTGATTCCATTTCAAAAGTTCGCGTTCATCCGCTGGCTCAATGAACGGTTTCTCCTGTGGCAATTCCGGGTTATGATCCGCCGGTATCAAATGCGGGATCCCGCCATCTGGACGTTCCTGCCGAACACGGTCGACCTTGTGCGCAAATTACCGAAAAAATGCCTGATCTATTACAGCGTCGACGACATGAGCGCCTTTAAAGGCGTACCGCGGGAGACGGTCCGCCGGCAAGATGAAGAGCTGACAAAAGAGGCGGACCTGACGTTTTCCGTATCGGAGGAATTGTTCAACAGGAAGCGGCTGTTGAACCCCAACTCATTTTATTCCCCGCACGGCGTTGATTTCGACCTGTTCAACCGGGCCAATACCAACGGCGCCGTCAAAAAACCGGAAGATTTGGCCGGAATCCCGGAGCCGATCATCGGGTTCTACGGGCTGATCTCCGGCGACTGGGTCGATTACCGGCTGATGGAATATCTGGCCCAACAGCGGCCGCGATGGTCATTTGTTCTCATCGGCAAGATCGACCGCAGGGAAGGCGAAACGCTCCCGCGGGCAAACAATATCCATTATCTGCCCGTAAAACCCTATGAAGAACTCTACCGTTACAGTAAATTCTTTAACGTGGCGGTCCTGCCGTTTAATATCAATCCGCTCACGACGCACTCGCATCCTTTGAAGATCCTCGAATACCTCTCCGCCGGCAGGCCGGTTGTTTGCGTCGCTATCCCGGAGGCAAAAAAATACGCGCAAGTCATCACGGTCGCCTCCGACTACAAAGACTTCCTGGACAAGATTGAAAATTACTTGAGTAACGATAACCCCGGGGCGAAAGAATCCCGCGTTAACTTCGCCTCGCGGCATTCCTGGGACAAACGGTTTGATGAGATACAAGAGATTATTAGTCGTCATATGCGTCCTGATGCTGCTGGCGCTCGTCGTACGGCCTAAAAATGCCGTGCTGGGGGGCGCGCCGGCGAAGGGGACACAAAAGCCCGCTTCGATCGCCATCGACGCGACCCAGGATGGGCCCGTATTCGGCGACCCTGAAGGGCTCCAGCGCGTTCAAAAGCTGGAAAGCCAGCTGCACCAGTTAAAAATCCGCGAGGACCATCCGCGGATGTTTATTACAAAAGAGAACATCCCGGAGATCCGGAAAAAACTCACCGCTTTTAATCCGAATTGGCAGGAGATATTGAAAAAGGCGGACTCCGGCGACCTCATCAACGCGGCTTTCGTTTACGCGGTCCTGGAAGATTCGGACCCGATGGCCGGACGACTGGCGTTAAGCACTGTTAAAAAAATACTTTTTGAAAAAAAGCCGGACATCAATAAAAATTGGGCGCAGGAAAAAGACGCGGCCGTGATGGCCTTGGCCTTTGATTGGGTCTATAATGGGCTCACCGAAAACGAGCGCGAACAACTGGTCCAAAAGCTCGCTCGTCTCAACCGTATCGATGAACGAGCCAAAAAGATCCGTTCCGGATACAAAGAAATGCTTGAGACCTTCCATCGGGAAGAATGGGTATTCAATTCCTGGCGGGCGTGGCCGGAAATCGCCCTGGCCCATCACGTGCCGGACGCAGAATTTAATTACAAAGCCCGCTGGGACCACACTTGGTACTACGGCGATGCCGCCCGGATGTACGCCTACGCGGCGGACGGCACGCCGTTCGAAGGTTATTACATGGGAGCCGACGGCTGCGACTGGTTTCTCGCGCTCAAAAGCGCCACAGGTATCAACCTCATTGACGACCCGCAAATCGGCTGGTGCCGCAACGCTGCGTATTACGTGCTGTACCGGCTCGATTTCGGCCTGGGTCGAGAAATTTTGCATAAGGGCGCCTTTATCGGTAATGGCGGAATTCTTTCGTACTCGAAAGGGATCTCTACCTGGAAATTTATGGAATTCCTTGGGCGCACCATGGGATTGGCTTCCGACAACCCTTACTGCAAGTGGATTATTAATAATATATCCAAAGATGTATCTTCCTGGATTATGACAACTACCGGATACGCCGGGCTTGAAGAACTGGAAAATATCGCGAATACGATATATGATCACCCGCTGCAACAGGCCCAAAATCCGCAGACGGCATCGTATGAAGAGTTACCTTACGCGCGCTTTTTCCCGGGCGGCAAAGAAGCGGTCATGCGCACCAGTTTCCGTCCGGAAAGTACCTGCGTTGGATTTACGGCCAAAAACGCCTATACCATGACCAGTCACAGCGATTTTGACGTTAATACATTTATGATCTATAAAAAAGGAAATTTAGCGCCGGACTCGGGAGTATACGACGCCTACCAAGGACAACACAATTATTTGAACTATCAGAAAAATACTACCGCCCATAACGATATCCTGATCATCGATCCGGCAAAACCTGATGATCCCCGCAAGCTTTCCAGAGCCGTTGATCCCGGAGGAGTGGAACTGGTCAGCAAACGGACGTTCGGCGCCGTGAACAACTGGGGATTCAAAGACGCCTTTCTACACGACGCGCGGGCTCACTGGACGCAAATCCTCGATTTTAAAACGACCAAAGATTATGACTACATCATTGGTGAGGCCGCTAAAGCTTATTCCAGCCGGTTAAACGAATTTATCCGGCATCTGGTTTTCATCCGCAAAGGTCCTACGGACAACGCTTATATTATTGTTTTTGATCGCATTGAAACCAAAAGCGGGAATTTCATCAAGAAGTGGCTCTTGCACTTAGTGAGCGAACCACAGCTCAACGGCAAGCTTCTGCACGCCAAGATCCCGGGCCATTACGAGATATTCGACGGTGATTTCCTTGTTGCCACAAATGTGTTCAATACGGCAAAATTGTACAATAAGACCCTTTTACCAAAGCACAGGACGATCGCCAAAATCGGTGGGGATGGATTTGAGTTTTGGATGGAAGGCTCCAGACCGCGAAATATCGGCATCTCGAAAGAAGTCAAAGAATATATTGAGAAAAATACCGGCGGGCCGTGGCAGGAGGTCGGCACGTGGCGCGTGGAGGTCACGGCGCTGGATAAAAAAGAACGCGATTATTTCTTGAATGTGCTCTACGCTGCCGATATAAAGGATACATTAGACCCTGAAAATATCTCCATGCGCGAGGACGACAAGAGCGTGGAAGTATTGATCAGGGACCAGGAACTCGGTACCGTCAGCGTCACCATGCCCAAGACAGGGAAACCGGCGGTAAAGGTAATGTTTGAAAAAAATAAATAAAAATTGATGGGGAATTAATTGAACCCGTAGGGACACGGCATGCCGTGTCCCTACAAATGTCGTTGCAGGATGACAAAATGTCTTCTGGTCCAATAAAAAAGATTATCCGCAAGTTCCGGCACCTGTGCGGCCAATTCGACGCGCCCAAGGGGGTCATTATCTTGATGTACCACCGCGTCAACGACGCCCTGCCGGCGCATAACCTGGTCACGCGCGCAAAGGCCTTTGAGGGCCAGATGCGGTTTTTGTACCGTCACGCGAATGTCTACCAGATGATCAGCCTCAAGGACTTCGAGACCGGACACCCGGCCGTATTCGAAAGCCCAAAAACAAAAGTCATCATCACCTTTGATGACGGCTACCGTGACAATTATCAAAACGCCTTCCCGGTCCTGAAGCAATTCGGGTTCCCGGCGGCCGTATTTTTGACGACCAGCCTGGTCGGTACGGACAATAAATTGAACCGTTACGCGAAAATCTCCGGGCGTGACATGCTCAACTGGGAAGAAATCGCTGAAATGTACGCCCACCAGATCTCCTTCGGCGCCCACACGGCGTCGCATCCGCACCTGCCGCGGTTCAGCTACGAAACCCAATATCAGGAAATCGCGCAGAGCCGCGCCTGTGTTGATAGAAATTTGCCTCGGGGGGAACGGTTGGACACCTTTTGCTACCCCTATGGTGAATATAACGCGGATACGCTGAACATCGTCCAGAAACTGGGGTTCCGTTACGCTTTAAGCGTTATCCAGGGAGTCAACACGCCGGAAACTCCCTTGTATGAACTCAAACGCGTCGAAATCAGCGGGTTCGATGACATCAAGAGCTTTGAATATAAGATGCTGGAAAAATATAAGCAGCAATTGATATGACAAATAAAATCACTCAACCAATCGTCCTCATGTATCACAGCATCCTGGCGCCCAATGCGCCGGCACCCGGGGAACGCGAAGCGGGAGCGGAGCTTTATGACGTCAGCGCCGAAAAGTTCCGCGCCCAGTTGTCGTGGCTCAAGGAACACCAATACCGCAGCGTCACAGTCCATAAAAACCTGGACGTCTTCAGCCGCAGGGAAATCCTCATCACTTTTGACGACGGAGAAAAGAATAATTACACGGCGGCCCTGCCGTTACTGCAGGAGTTCGGCTTCACGGGACATTTTTTTCTGATCGCCAAGCGTGTCGGCAAGGAAGGATATATGGGCTGGGACGAGATCCGCCGGCTCCTCGCGGCCGGGATGGTGGTCGGTTCCCACGGCTTCAGCCACGAGATATTGACCAACCTCCTGAATACCCAGATCGAGGAAGAACTCTCCGCTTCCAGAAAATACCTTGAACGCAACCTGGGCATCCCCGTTGAAAGCCTTTCGATCCCCCGCGGGTTCTGCAATGATAAAATCCTGCGGATGGCGAAAGAGACCGGCTACAAATATATCTTCCTTTCGGAGAAACCCGCCGCGCCGCCGGCAGGACATACCTCCCAGCCGGGTAGGTCCCGCGTAGCGGGGCAGGCAGGATGTTTTTCCCGCGTCGCCGTCAAATCGAACTGGACCATCGACCGTTTCGCCCAAGCCATGAGCGGGAACGCGCCTCTCAAGGAAAAAATCCTGGTGTCCTGCAAAAACAGCGTGAAAAAAATCCTGGGTGGAGGCGCGTACGACTGGGCACGGCGGATGATGCTCAAAATAAAATAATAATGGAAAAGATGGATATTCGGCATACATCATATATGCTGTATAATACTTGACAACACAATATATATGCTGTATATTTAGGTCATGAAGGTACCCGAGTTAAACTTCTCCATACAAAAACGGCTGTTAAAATGCTTGGCTGGCAAACTGGGCCATTATTACCTGGTTGGCGGGACTGCTTTGTCGCTTTATTATTTCCAACACAGAGAATCGCATGATCTGGATTTTTTTACGAAATCTTTCTCCGCGAAAGAAATCACTGAAGCCATTGGTTATCTTCAAGAAAAACACAACATAAAAACGGAATTGGTTGCTCAAAAAATGGGGAACAAATTCGCCAAAATCATGACGTATATGTTGACGGACAAAAAGGGAAAGGCCTGCAAAATCGATTTCGTGGAAGATTTTGTGGAGCTCGTTCAACCGATGAGGGAAATTGACGGCATCCGCGTTGTTTCTCTGGAAGATATCTACTTAAGGAAGCTTTATGCCGTGGCCGGCCATACAGCGTCACAAAACGATGTCGGCCAACATGTCACCATCGGAGGCCGCCAGGAAGCCAAAGATTTTTATGACCTCTATTGCCTCTCCAGTATCTCAACGCCTCTGTCCAAATTTGTCGCGCGCTACGGGACGGCAACCGTCAAGGAAGGCCTGGTCCGCTGGTATCGCACGTTTGACCGGATGGTCATAAAAACGGGCCTGCTGGATTTGGTCACGGAGAAAACCGTTGATTTCCGCCGGATGGACCAGCATTTTAAGAATGAAGTGGACGCCCTTTTGTCAGAGGAAGTCAGATGACGAGAAAAACAACGGATTGGCTGTGGGACCGGAACATCCCCCCCCAAGAAATTAGGAATATCCTGACCGATGAGCGGCATCCGAAGTTTACCGAACTTGCCGCGCTTCTTTTGGCCAGAAAGAATGTGCCGAAAGAAGTTTTTGAAGACTACCTTTCCAGGGAGACCTTTGTCCGTAACTGGCCGCGCGTCAAAAAAAGAATGCGGCAGGACAAATGGACTGAAGACAGGATTATCTTCTGGCAGGCCATCTATGAAAAAGTGACGGAAATATTCAAAAAAAAAGGCATCGCCGTCCGGCCCCTCAAAACAATTCCCCCGGGAGATGAACTGTTCCGGGATGTGGGAGATCAGATCAAAAACTTACGCAAACAAGCCGGTTTAACACAAAGCGGTCTGGCTCAAAAACTCGACGTGTCTCAACAGGTCATTTCACGCGTTGAGAGCGGCCGCGGTAATGTCAGCCTTTTGACCATTAAACAAATCGTTGGAGCGCTGGGCCATAAAGCGATGGTCCAGTTCGCGCCTCAATCATGACCCTCACATTCTGGCTCCTGATATCGCTCACGCTTTACTGCTACTTCGTCTACCCGCTGCTGTTGTGGCTCGTCGCGCGGTTACGGCCAAACCCTGTCCGAAAGGGGAGTTATGAACCAAAGATCTCCGTCGTCCTCTCGGTCTGGAACGAAGCTGATGTTATAGAAGGGAAGCTCCGGAACCTTTTGTCCCTCGATTACCCAAAAGACAAGATGGAGGTCCTCATCGGTTCGGACGGTTCCACCGATCAAACGGCCTCGATCGTCCGCGGGTTCAACGACCCGCGGGTCCATTTGATCGAACGGCCGCAGCGCCGTGGCAAAATGGCGACCTTGAACGAACTGGTCTTCACGGCCCAAAACGACATCGTCGTTTTTTGCGACGCGCGCCAAGCCTTCGCCTCTGACGCCATCAGGGAATTGGTGGCCAATTTCTTCGATCCCAAGGTCGGCTGCGTGAGCGGCGAACTTATCTTTCAAAAGGAGGAGGAAGAAGAGGGCGCTACGGCCAAAGGTGTTGGCCTGTACTGGAACTACGAAAAGTTTATCCGCAAACAGGAAAGCCGGGTCCATTCCATGCTCGGGGCAACCGGGGCCATTTATGCTATCCGCAGGGAATTATTTGTCTCGATCCCGACCCGCATCGTACTGGATGACATGTATATACCTTTACAAATTATCCGCAAAGGCTATCGGGCGGTCTTTGATGGATCCGCCAAAGCCTGCGATCACGCCGCCGACAGCCCGCGCGAAGAGCACCGCCGCAAGACCCGCACGCTCTTCGGAAATTATCAAATATTTGGGCTCTTTCCGGATTTGTTTAATCCCTTGCACAGCCCGGTCGCTATCCAGTTATTCTCACATAAACTATTGCGGGTGCTGATACCGTTATTTTTAATTTTTCTATTCATCCTGAATCTGCTCTTATCCGGCAGACCGTTATACCAAACCATGCTTTATCTGCAAATTACATTTTACGGTATGGCCGCAACAGGGGCCTTGTCAAGATACCAAAAGCATGGTATCTTTAACCTCATATCTAAAGTCTGTTATATACCGTATGTCTTTTGCTTACTAAACTTTTCAGCGCTGATAGGAACATTGCGGTTCTTTGGCTCAAAACAGGAAGTCACATGGCAAAAAGCTCGCGAGAAATAAAAGCAATCCGGAACCAAATAAAATCACACCCCCAGGAATTTTTGCTGGCAGGGATGTTCATCCTCACCTACATCCCGACCTTTTTGTGGATGTGGGACAGGTGGTTCGCCCGCGACTCCTACTACAGCCACGGGATCCTGGTCCCGTTTGTCAGCGGATATCTCATCTGGCAGATGCGCGATGAACTCGCGCGGATCAAGCCAAAGCGTTCACCGCTGGGCATGCCGCTAATCGTTACAGGACTCTTTATCCACGTCATCAGCTCGCTTTTCCGCGTCTATTTTACTTCCGGGTTTTCCATGATCATAGTCCTGGCGGGTGTCATCCTTTTTCTGTACGGCACAACCACATTCAAAAAAATCTTGTTTCCCCTGGGATTCCTCGTTTTTATGATGCCGGTCCCCCTGGTCGTCATTGCCAATATCAGCTTTAAAATGAAGATCCTTGCCGCGCAGATCGCCACCGCCCTTCTCAACAACATGGGGTTGCCCGCCCTGCGCGAAGGGAGCATCATCAAAATGCACCATGCCTATGTCATTGTCGACGATATCTGCAGCGGCCTGCGTTCCCTGATTTCCCTGATGGCCCTGGGCAGCATTTTCGCGTACTGGATGAAGGGGCCCATGCTCAAACGGGTCATCCTGTTCTGCGCGACGGTCCCCATCGCCGTCATCACCAATGTCTGCCGGATCATCTTTCTGTCGTTTATTTCCGAAGTCTGGGGGCCGCAATACGCGACAGGGTTTGTCCATGACTTCTCGGGATTTATGCTCTTCGCCATCGCGTTCGCACTTTTGTACGCGGTGGGAAAAATCCTTGAATAGGTACTAAAGGCACGGCATGCCGTGCCCCTGCGATGAAAAATATGCAAAACAAAATTTTCGACAAATCTTCTCTTATGATAGCTTTTCTTTTCCTCGTATCCGCCGCGATTTCCTGGCAGCTCTACTTTAAAGTCTACAGCCAGAAAGATACCGTGAGCATCCATACGTTCCCCAAAGAGATTGCAGGATGGACTGCCGAAGAATTACCCATTACTGACAGAGAAAAGGCTATCCTGGAAACAGACAACGTTTTTGCCAGACGCTACACAAATGTGAAGGGAGAAGAAGTCGTCCTGTTCATTGTTTATTCCCAAAATAACCGCAAGGTTTCTCATCCGCCCGAGGTCTGTTACACCGGAAGCGGGGCGACCATTTTAAGCAATGTCCATGACTCCTTTCCGGCCGGATCAACGGCCGGTGACATCCGCGTTAACCGCGTAGCCGTGGAACAAGGCCGCCGAAACCAAATATTTTTTTACTGGTTCAAGGTAGGGGATACATTTACGTCTAACTACTGGAAACAACAAGGGCTTATCGCTCTGAAATCGTTCCGCGGCCAGCCCTCCAGCAGCGCGCTGGTCCGCATTTCCATAGACAGCGCCAACCCCGAAGACCCGCAGGCCATCAAACGCCTAAAAAAATTTGGCCAGTTAATCCTGCCGCTTCTTAATCAGTATCTTCCCTAAAACAACGCAATGGAAAATCAAAAAGAAAATTTAGAAAAAGCCGCCTCAATTCTTGCAAAGGACTTATTGTGTCTTAAGGAAGGAGAGAAACTGTTTATTTATGTGGACCGGGGAAGTGATTTGGCGGTGGCACAAAGCGTTCAAAATTATGCCGGAAAAACAGGTGTCCAGACAGAGCTGTACAAATTAAATGACCGTCTGGAGTTTCCCGAGAAGTTAAATGAGCTTACCGCCAAAATTGAAAGTGAACATTATGATGCGATCTGTGAGCTTTCGGAAGAATATTTCTATCCGACAATCGCCTGGAAGAAAGCGTTGGAGCGAAAAGCCCGCATTTATTCTCTGGCGGGAATGGATGCGCAGAGTTTCATCCGCTGTATCGGAGAAGTCGATCATGAGTCAATGTTCCGGCTTGGAACAAAATTGAATCAACGGTTAAAGGCGGCCAAAACGATTCATATCCGCACGGCCAAAGGGACAGACATAAAGTTTCGCATACAGGCGCGGATGAACCGTATATTACGGTCGCTATTGAAATCCATGAAAAAAGAGCTGTCCTATGTCATGGCCCAATCAGGAACACCGGTACAATCGGGGCAATGTACGTTTCTGGGGGGACAGGTTGCCTTTCAGGGAATTCCGGAAACCATCGAAGGGACGGCGGTTGTTGATGGATATTTATGGCCACCCAAAGAGGTTGGGCTGATTCAGGACCCGATTATATTGACGGTTAAAAAAGGTTACGTTACGGACATAGGCGGCTGTCCTGTGAAATCGAAAGTTTTAAGCCAGTGGTTAAATGGAAAAAGCAAGAAGGTCAAACATTTTTGCTTGGGATTTCATCCTAACGCAAAATTATCCGGAGGACTCACCGAGGCTGAAAGAGTCTACGGCAACATCACGATAGGGTTTGGTGATTATCCATTTCACACGGATGGAATCATGAATAATCCGACTATATTAGTGGATGATAACATTATGGAACAAGACGGTTTCTTTACGCATGAAAATCTACCAGCCTTTGCAATAAAGAATCCGAATCGGGATTAGGTAAGCTTAATTGAAGCGTAACGACGTGGATGCCGCACCATGGCTGGAAGATTTTGGCCGAATTATCCTTCCCTAACATATACAACAACATCTCCCCTGAATTACCATAAATTCTTTTTATACGCTAACGTATTGGGAATAAATATCTTAAGTTTATGAACAAACCACAACCGACTCATCTGAAACCGGTTGTGGAGATTTGCTTTTTCGGAATTTATAGTTTATACTTCCTTTTGGATTTGATTCAACCGCTCTTTTGGACGATAAAGGCAAACCCATCGTAAGGTGGGGACGCAAAGCTATCCCGACATTTCCTTCAGAAAATATTTAGAAGGAAGTCGGGACCCCGACTGAGGCGCTGCCGAACGTCGGGGAAGGGTCCTTGAACAGGACAGCCTGGCCACCGAAACCAAAGTAAAATTAAAAGCACGTATAAAGTGGCCTGTCCGGCAGAGTGGACAGGCATTTTTTATGTGCGCGGCGACTGCGCCCACTCTTACGAAAGCTAGAGTGGGCGCATTATTTTTGAGTGAAAAATGAAAAGACGAACCAGAACAATTGACCTTAAAAACGAATTTGACGCAATGGATTCTCAAATGTTGAGCCCGTTGATCCAAATAACGGACTCTTTTTATAGTCACATTTCGGAAAAAACCGAAATGGAAAATTCCCTTCAAAAAGGCAAACCCATCGCAAGATGGGGACGCAAAGCTATAGGACCCTGCACCATGCGGTACAGGGCAGCCTGGCTGCTGAAAGGAGTCTGCGATGAACCGGATAAACACTCTTCGCAGTAAGATTGGTATTGTCGTTTGTTCGTTTGTGACTGCTTTGGTGATGGTCAACACTGCCCGTGCCGCCGATCTCTATGTAGAAACAGAAAGCGCGGCGACGTTAACGGCCCCGATGCAAATCGCTTCCGATGCCACCGCCTCCGGTGGAAAATTTATTTATATCCCTAATGGCAATGGTGTGTCCTATAGCGTCCCGGGAAAAGGGACAGCTTCATATACGATCAATATCCCGCAAAACGGCACCTATGCCCTCTGGGGCAGAATTATTGCGCAATACCCAAATGATGATTCATTTTTTATTCAAGTGGATAGTGGAACCAACTACACCTGGCCCACGCCGGCTGGAAGCACCTGGCATTGGGCACGGGTGAAGGACATGTTTCATCATAGTTATGTAACGCTTTCACTTAGTGCAGGCGTACATACGATTAGCGTCAAGCACCGTGAAGACGGGGCAAAGATCGATAAATTATTTTTAACGGATGATATGGCTTTTGTGCCGAGCGGTTTAGGGGGAGACTCTGCTTCTGCCGAAGTTTGCGGCAACGGGACATTGGAGGGAACTGAACAATGCGATGATGGCAATGCCGTCAGTGGGGATGGTTGTACCGCATCCTGTACCCTTGAGAAGTGCGGGGATACGGTTGTGCAGAGCGGTTTGGGAGAAATCTGCGATGAGAACACGCAAAGTTGCACGACCTCCAATGGATACCGCGGTACGCAAACCTGCAATGCTCAATGTTCCGCCTTCAGTGCCTGTGTGAGCACCGAGTCCTGCGGGGACGGCACTGTCAACGGCAGTGAGCAATGCGACGACGCAAATACGCGCGGGGGAGATGGGTGCTCATCGGTGTGTTTGGCCGAAAGCGCACAAACCAATGATCCGGCGATATGGATTGAAACGGAAAACGCGGACAGCGTTGCCGCACCGATGGAAATTGTTGCGGACACCACGGCTTCCGGAGGGAAATTCGTCTATGTTCCCAATGGAAAGGGCACTTCCCTTAGCGTTCCGGCACCGGGCATGGCGAGTTATACAGTCACCATCCCCAAAGACGGTAACTATGTTTTATGGGGCAAGGTCATTGCGCAATATTCTAACGATGATTCCTTTTTTGTTCAGGTGGACAGCGGGACCAATTATACATGGAATACGCCGGATGGGAACACATGGCATTGGGCAAGAGTCAAGGATATGTTCCAAGGCAACATAACATTCCCATTGAGTGCCGGCGTTCATACAATCAAAGTGAAGCAACGGGAAGACGGCACTAAAATCGACCAGTTGTTTTTAACGGACGACCTGAACAGGATACCGGAGGATAATACCCCTCCACCGGCTCCGATAGTCACGGCCGCATGCGGCAACGGTGTCGTAGAATCACCCGAAGGCTGTGATGACGGTAATCTGAGTTCCGGGGATGGATGCTCAACGACCTGTACGCTGGAATCTTGCGGGGACGGCATCGTCCAGACCGGCGAGCAATGCGACGACCACAATACGATTGCCGGCGATGGATGCTCGGAAACCTGCAAAACAGAATTCTGCGGGGACGGTATCCTGCAGACCGGCTTGGGAGAACAATGCGACAAAGCCGGCACGAGCCTGGTGTCCTGCACGACAACGACAGGATATACGGGCACGAAAACCTGCTCTGCCACCTGCACGTTTGGAACATGTGTTTCCAACGAAACTTGCGGGGACGGCATCGTCCAGTCCGTTGAGGAATGTGACGATCATAACACGGTCAACCTTGATGGATGTTCAGCTCAATGCCTGCTGGAAAAAACAAAGGCCTCGCTCGATCAGGAAGGCATGGCGCGGGTCCAGGCATTGGAGGCGAAATTAAATAACATGACGATTGTCCCGACCCATCCGAGGATTTTCCTGAACCAGGAAAACCTCGCGGAGTTGAGATCAAAAACGGGACAGGCGGCCTGGAACGCGGTTCTTTCCAAGGCCACCCAGAGCGACCTGATCAGCTCGGCATTGGGATATCTGATGCTGGAGCAGAGCAATCCCGGGCAGGCGCTTATTTATGCCAATAACGTATTTAATAACATCAACAATGCCACCTATGTTAACTGGTGCGCCACGGGGCAGTATGATCTAACACCTCGTATCAACGTGGCGATAGCCTCGTTGGCCTTTGACTGGGCCTATAACGGCCTGACGGAGGCCCAACGGAGTATCATCATCAATAAGCTGGCTGCCGCGGCCGATATCGTGGCCAAAAAAAAGGAAATCGATGATGGGGTGGTTCCCCAAATTGGTTCTTCCGCCTGCTATAAGAATGCGACCAAAGGCGAGACATTCCACCGGGAAGAATGGGCATTCTACGCTTTTGAGGTTTGGCCGGAGATCGCGTTGGCCGGACATCATCCGGATGCCGAAGCGGTGTATAAAACCCGCTGGGATTATAGGTGGTATTGGGGCGATGCCGCCCGGATGGAAGCCTATGTCAATGATGGGACTCCCTTTGAAGGGTATTATTTCGGCAATGACGGTGTATCGTGGTTCCTGCCGCTCAAGACCGCCACAGGCATCAACCTTGTTGACGGATCGGATTCGACCTGGAACAGGGACGCGGCTTATTACATGTTGTACCGTTTTGATATCGCCAACAGCCGGGAGACCATGCATAAGGGAGTAGCGACATCCAACCTGGCAACAAATTCGTTCCTGAAATCTGTTACCGATACCTGGAAATTACGTGAACATATTTCCAGAACGTTTTCCATCGGAGCGAAGAAAGACCCTTATCTGCAATGGTTTATCAACAACAAAATCGACCGGTTCTCTTCATGGTTAATGACCAACAATTATTTCGGCAGCGTCACGGCACTGTATGATGTATCAAAATTGCTGTTTTACGATGCGGCCGCCCCACAGAAAGACCCGACAACGGCGACCTATGCGGAATTGCCGTTCGACCGTCATTTCGCGGGAGGCAATGAAGCCTACATGAGGACCGGATGGGGCCCCAAAGCGACCATTGTGGGTTTTCGCAGCAAACCGGCCTTTACCATGACCTCTCACAGTGACTTCGACGTCAATACCTTCGTCATCCATCGCGACGGCGGGCCGCTGGCGCCGGATTCCGGTGTCTATGACGCCTATGAACAGCAAAGAAATTATATGCAATATCAAAAAAATACGATTGCCCATAACAATCTACTAATTATCAACCCCGCAGATCCAGATGGCCCCAAAAAATTATCACTTGCGCCGGATCCGGGTGGTGTTGATTTACGTTCCACAAGAACTTTTTCAGCGCCAAATTCATTTTTACATTCTGTATTTGTAGAAAACGATCCGACACCGAACTGGGCGGATATTGCCAAGTTCGAAACCCAGCCAGGATACGCCTATCTGGTCGGCGACGGGAAGGAAGCCTATGGCAGCCGTTTGAGCAAATACGACCGCAACCTGGCTTTCTTGCGTAAAGGCAATGACGAGGGGTATTTGATTATCTTCGACCGCGTCACCGCCGCCAGTTCAACGTATAAGAAAAAATGGCTGCTTCACACCGTTAACGAACCTGTCTTAAACGGTAAAATCATCGGCACGCAAGTGCCTGGACATATCGAGACCTACGATGGTGATTCTATAACGACGACCAGCTATGAAGGGACTTCGAAGCTGCACGCGAAAGTGCTCCTGCCGGCCGGCCACAGTATCCGGCGTATCGGTGGAGAAATACTCCATACCAACGGAACTGTCAATGTCGACTACGGCAGTGATAAAGTGGTCGGCAATGGAACGACGTTCGCCCAAGTCATGGTGGGGCATTATTTCCACGTCAATAAGGACAAGACATCGACTGTGCCATCCGGTTATGATGGCTTTTACGATTGGTATCAAATTAAAAGCGTGGAGGATGCCGCACACCTGACGTTGAGCCGGGCATATACAAAGACAGCTCTCAACGAACCCTACACGATCAATCAAGGTTATCAGTACTGGGTCGATGGAACAACACCCAAAAACATCTTCGTAACGGGCTCCACGAAAGCCACAGTAGACAGCGCATTGACCGGCAAGGCCTGGCAGCACATGGGGCAGGGAAGGATCGAACTGATGCCGCCCGACGGCAATAAAACTGATTATTTCCTTGTGGCTATGTCCATTGGTGATATCAATTCAATCATGCCGGCGAACACATCACTCGTGGAAAACAAAACCGGCGACGCGATGGAAGGCGTTCTCATCGACAATAAGGTCGTTATGTTTGGGCAGACAGGGAATGCGATCTCCCAGACATCGTTCAAAGTTAACTACAATGGCCCGGTGGATTTTATGATTGCGGATTTAAATCCCGGCCAAACATACAGCGTACGCAAGGAGGGGGCCTTACTTTTTACCAGGACGGCTTCCAGCCAGGGGACCATCAGTTTCAGTGATAACCCCGGCTCAAGCGGCGCGACATATTCGCTCTTATAACATATATATGTCGTATCACCGCAACAAGTGTTGAGTTATTTAAACAGCTAAAAGATAGGACAGTCCAAGACAAACCAGGACTGTCCTATTTTCATTATTTATTCCTCCGTATAACATATCCTATCTCACAATATCCCAATATGTTATAAAACATAGAAAATCACTCATAAACAACATAACCTTGGCACGCAATTTGCTCTTACCAAAGGTACATGGAGTATCAGAACCTATGAAACTGGTAAGAGAAAAAATTGCGAACGCGGCCTTCATGATGACGATGATCATCGCGGCCGTTCTTTTTGTCAGCACCGCCTGGGCCACGTTATCTTTTATTGCACCCCACGACGCCACGCCGGCCGCGGGCGCCGGCCAATCTATCCAGCAAACAACAGCCGCTTCACTCGACCAGACGGAAAAGCCCAGATCACGCGCGCCGGAACCATCCACCATAATGCTTTTCGGAAGCGGTATTTTGGGCATGGTCGCCGGTTTTGTCCGCAGGACCTATCACGCGGTTAAACGCGTCTTTGACATCGCCGCCTCAATTTGCGGAATTATTTTGCTGTCTCCGCTTTTTCTGGTTACGGCTCTTCTCATTAAATGCACATCCAGAGGACCGGTCTTGTTCACGCAAACCCGCGTGGGCAAGGATGGAGAGCTGTTCAACATTTATAAATTCCGTACCATGCGCGTGGATGCCGAAAAGCAAACCGGTCCCGTGTGGGCCGCCGATAATGATCCCCGACTTATCCCGGTCGGAAGATTTTTGCGCAAAGCGCACATTGACGAGATCCCGCAATTCATCAACATCCTCAAAGGGGACATGAGCTTGATCGGCCCGCGGCCGGAACGTCCCATATTTGTTGAAAAATTCATGGAAGAGATCTCAGATTACGAAAAGCGTCTGGCGGTTAAACCGGGCCTCACCGGACTGGCCCAGGTGTGGCACAAGTACGATGAAACCGTGGAAGACGTCCGGAAAAAGATCAAATACGATCTTCTCTATATTAAGAAGCTCTGCCTGTGGACGGATATGCGCATTCTTTTCCGCACCATTCGTGTCGTTTTTACGGGCGAAGGAGCAAGGTAACACAGTCATTTTATTTTAATTAAAACCAGATGTGGAACGAAGGGGGGAGAGAAATGAAAAAGGTTCTATCATTTATTGCAGCAATGGTAATTGGGCTGTTTACGTCTCAATCGGCAAGTGCCTTTCCCATGTTCGCAAACAGCGCAACGTGAGGACCGGATTTGGTTCACGAATTGAACATCACTGGAGGTAGCGGCTCATTGGTTCAGAACTACAATGTATCCACCGGGAACGGCCGTGGCGTGGTTCTTGTGGGCAACACCATCTATTCGACCGAATCCGGACCCGGCGGCAATATTTTCGGGGGAAGTAATCTGATCTATAAGACAGACAGAACGACAGGATTACCATTGGGTACGATTACTGTGTCTGCTCTTCCGGCCGGTGCAGCCATGTCCACCCTCGCGTGGGATGGAACTCACTTCTGGACATCGGAGTACCTCGGCGGGAATCACGGCTATAGAATCGACACTTCCGGCAACATTGTTAAGACTATTACCCTTGGTTTGGCGGGTTCCAACATGGATGGAATGGAATACTTCAATGGCAAATTGATTGTCAACCGTGGCGATACGGTCGGGCCGTATGATGTTTACGATCTCGACGGCACTGTGCTCCAAGCGGCATTTATTACTCCTGGTTATGCTACTACCGGCATCGCTTTCGACGGAACAGACTTCTTTACATCCAACATCTTCGGGAGTGCTTTGTCTCAGTGGGATGGGACGACCGGGGCATTCAAGAATAATATCCCTCTGACTGGCGGCTCCTTCCTTATCGAGGACTTATCCGTTGACTATGCCTTGCGTGAGGATACCGGTGGCAACGGCGGTCCCGTGATCCCGGAACCGGCAAGCATGTTGCTTTTAAGCAGCGGATTGTTAGGTATGGCCGGCGTTCGCAGAAAGAATACGTAATTTAGATACACTAGTTTAGCCGAAAGAGGAAAGGAAAAAAATGAAAAAAGTATTCGCGATCTTGGTTTTGGGCGTAACCATCCTTGGGGTCAACTTGAAAAGTGCCGATGCCTTTACGGCAATTAGCGGCACATTCGCCGATCCCAGTGGGTTAACTTTTGGGACATATTCATCCGGCGCGGAAGGGTACGGCTGGACGCCGCCAACTTATTATGGATGGAACGGTGCTTGTAACCCGGCGGGGTCGGGAGATTGCTTCTCTAAAAATGGCAATGCCCGGGACTGGTATTGGATCCAGGACACTAGCGGCCCGAACAACGCGGCTTCGACCGGCCTCATTTATGACCTGGGCGGACAAGCGAACAAAGTGGTTGTTTTCCCTTTAATTGATCATGACCCCGTAGGGCCGGAAAGCTGGGAATACAATGTCTATCTTTCCAATGATCTGTCAACCTGGACACCGGCCACATTGATTGAATACTACACGGAAGGCTGGTCTCCCAATCCGGATATTTCTGATGGATATACGACTGTTTGGGAATTAGGCTCAAGCTTGACAGCCAGATACGCTTCTATTACTGCGGGTAATAACGGAAACCCTGATTCATCTTTTTATTATGATAGTTTCGATAATGAAATTGACGCGGTGGCAGGTCTCACCGAACAAGGGGGAGGCCTTGGCAACAACGCCGTTCCCGAACCGGCAAGCATGTTGCTTTTTGGCAGCGGCTTGGTTGGTTTTGTCGTTAACCGCAGGAGAAAAAGCTAACAACAGTTTTCAACATCTTCGGATGTTTCATATAAATCAGGTAAAAAATAACAAACGTTAAGAAATCAATGGGGGAGAAGATGAAAAAATTAAACTTAATCCTGGGCATCATGGCTGCCGTTGTTCTTACGGCCACCTGCGCCTCGGCACAACCGTTTTCGCCAGGCATGGCCGCGGACACATACGGCATTGCCCAGGGCGGTAGCAACCTGTTGGGGGTTCCGACGCCAAATGACAATAATGATAACCTGTTGGGATCACCGAATCCTGCGGATATCAACGATGCCATCAATTTATTGCTTGGCACAAGCTATACCCGCAACTCCGATGTGGATTTCTTACAATGGACATCGGGCGATAATTCTTGGATCGATTTAAGCACCACAGAGGCCAAGGCTACCTATGCCATTATCAGCCTTACGGCGTCCAATTCAAACACCCTCGGTGTTTATAAAGTTTCTGATCCAATCGGCACAAAGGCAGAAGTCCTTGGGCCATACCACGGATTTGGCTTTAAGGGTTTCGGAACTGCTGTGAGTCCCTTCCCGGCAGGTCTATCTCCTTATACGGGGGGAGAAAATTTCGGGTGGTATCTAAAATCTGTTGGTTTCCCAACCGTAAATTACTGGTACTCTCAGCCTACGCTCAACGTGGATGCGATGGATCACATGTTGACCTATCACCTCGGAGATCTAGCAGGACAGAGCGTCTGGATCAAGGTCGGATCCGGGGATCCTTACGAATACACGTTTTACGACCCCTTCTTAATTGCTTTTGAAGATATTAAGAAGCTGGGGAATGGCAAACTTGGCGATGAAGATTTCGATGATACGATTTTCTTAGTTGATCGTGTTCATCCAGTCCCGGAGCCAGCAACTATGGCGCTTTTGGGCAGTGGGTTGATGGGATTAGGCGGGTTGCGCAGAAGGAAATTGAGCTAATACAAATTCGGGTTTGAGCGGGGTCATGATTCTTCATCCCCCGGAGATTCAGCGGCCCGGTAAACTCGCGAGCAATATGACGGTAAGATAACGGAAAAACGATACCGGCAAAAAAGGCAGATTATTCAAAAGATAATCTGCCTTTTTTGTGGGCGCGCGATTCCAGCATCCGTTTTCCCAGCATCCGTTGTTGACAGGGCATGGAAGCTGTGTTAGAATTTACCCAATTCACAATTCATTTAATGACAAGTAGTTATTAAACGTTAGGTCAGGCATGGACAAAAAATCATCAAAGCAGATCGGCAAGATCCTCAAGGAATCCGTCAACGCTTTTGTAGCCAACCCCGTTATCCTTTTTCCATTTATAACAACGGCCTTTATCCAGTTACTTGTTCTGGAGGTCCTTTACTTCTCGGCACAGTTTCCTCTGGTCTATTTCTTCGGCCCTGTCATCAGCCGTTTCTATGGGGAAACGTATCTCCATTACCCGCAGCACTTGTTAATACTGCCCCAATGGCTGCAGACGTCCCAATACCTCATTTTCATCTTTATCAACGGTTTCCTGATCGCCGTCGCCATCGAGATCATTAAAAATATCAACCTCGGCAAGAAAACATCCTTCCCCGACGCCTTGCGCGTGACACTGCCGCAATACGTCCATGTGTGTATCGCCGCCATCCTTTCGTTTGTTTTGTATTTCGGACTCGCGAACCTCCATGGCGCGGTCATCGCCAGGGCATTGCATATCCGCTCCCAGGGGGGGGTCTTTTACTGGATCAAGGCAGCCGTTGTCTACAGCGCCCCGTATATCAACCTCCTGATCGGGGTCCTGGTCACGGCCATTTTCGCCTTTGTCCTGCCAATCATCGTCATTGAACGAAAAAAGGTCTTTGCCGCCATTATTGAAAACTTCAAGCACATGAAAAGTTCTTTCGGGTTTATCTTTCCGATCGTTTTGGTGCCGACGCTTTTTTATATACCCATATTGCTTCTGCAGACCAATTTATCCGCGGTCGCCAGCCTGACATTTGAAGGGATAAGGCTTCTGTGCCTCGTCCTGGGGATATTCGTCATGGCACTGATTGACGCGACGGTTTATACCGCGGTCACAACCCATTACTTGTTAAAGAAAGAAAACTCATGAAGAAACTTCTTCTGACATATCTGGCCGTTCTCAGCGGAGTTTTTATTGTCTTGTCCCTTTGGGGGTTAAACAGCGATTACGCGATCGAGCAGATGGCGTGGAAGACCCAGAAAGAATATTTTGACATCCTCAAAGACCCCAAGGTCATCCCCGAGCAGACCTTTAATAAAGTCATCGCTGGTTACGAGAAGGTCATCCAGCGTCACCCCGATTCCAGGATGGTCCCGGGGCTACGCTTCCTGGCCGCGCATGTTTATTACCTGAAGAAAGATTACGCGACCGCCCGCCAGAAGTTTGAGGAGATCATCAAGCTTTACCCCTCCAACAATGAGCTCCATGCCGAATCTCTGGCCGCCATCGCGCACACCTATGAAGCTGAAAACAACTGGCCGCAGGCCCAAAAGGTCTATAACGGCATCTTCACGGAATTCCCCAAAACCCAAACAGGTATGGGTGTTCCTATTTATCTGGCCAGTTATTATAAGGGAAAAAATGATTATCAAAAAACCATGGAGGCTTACGAGCGCGCCATCCAGCACTACGCGCAACTGGCTTCACAGAACCCGGATTCGCCGGTTGAATTCAACGCCCTGCGGTATCTTTCCAATTGCTACCTGGAGCAAAAACGCTGGAGGGAGGCCGTGGAGACGCTGGGCAAAGTCATGGTCAAATACGGCCGGGGCAATTACATGAACCTGCGCACGGCGGAAACGATCATCAAAACGATCAACGCGGTTTCCATCTATCAAATCAAAGACTATGACCTTCCCATCCAGATATACCAAAATATCATCCAGCAAAACCCGGATCACCCTTTGAACGCTTATTTCCAGAAAGTGATCGGCGCCCTGAACACTTTAAAAGCCAAGGCCGTTCAAGTTACACCGGTAAAATAAGAAGCGGGGTGGAAGCATCATGGGCTTGTTCACCAAGACAGAGCAGGATGAAAACACGCAAGTTGAGGCGCTTCAGAAAGTTAATGAAATCTGCGCGCTTGTCACTACCGTCCTTAACGAACAGGATCTCCTCGAACAATCTCTCCAGCAGACCATGCGCCTTTTTGGGGCAACCCGGGCGTCCGTTTTTATCCTTGGCGAAAATGGTAAAGATCTGATCATGCGCTGCGCTTCAGGCATGCAGCGCGCCGAACAGGAAAAAATGGTCAAAAAAATGGGGGAGGGGATCGTCGGCCATGTCGCCAGACGCAAGCTTCCCATCGTGGTAGACGACATCGAAAACGACGCCCGTTTCCACGATTTCAAGGCGCGTAAAAGCTACCGGACGCCTTCTTTCATATGCGCGCCTCTTATGATCAAAGACAAGCTGCTCGGTGTCGTCAATATCGCGGACAAAGGGTCGGGGTTATGTTTTACCCAAAACGAGATGCAGCTGCTCGATTTTCTTTCCACCCAGATCGCCCTCAATTACCGCCGCATCGAACTTTATCAAAAGTTCAAGATCATGGTCCGGGAAACCCGGACACTCAAGGACCGTCTCGGCCAAAGCGACCAGGAGGCCAAAACCCTCAAAAAACAGGTCCACATCAATGAACGCCTCGCCACGATCGGTAAGTTGGCCGGAGGGATCGCCCATGAATTCAACAATCCGCTTGACGGCGTCATCCGCTACACGAACCTTTGTCTGGAACACACCAAAGATGACGAGGTTGTCCGCGGGTATCTTCTGGAAATCAAGCACGGCCTTAACCGCATGGCCAATATCGTGAAAAACCTGCTGGCGTGCTCGCGCAACGAATTCCAGCCGGGAGAACGTGTCAGTTTCCAACAAATACTGGAGCGTTCTCTGGCAAGCGTACATACCGAAGTTGAACATAAGAATATCAAAATCGAAAGAAAAATTGAAGAAAATATCCCGCCTCTCCGGGACCTGGGACTGGAACATATCCTGACGAATATACTCCGCAACGCCGTCGAAGCCACCGGCCCCAGCGGAGGCAAAATTACTATTGAAGCTCAATGCCAGGAGAAACAACTTCAGATCAAGATCCGCGATACGGGTGCGGGTATCCCCTCCGCGGAGATCGAAAAAATCTTTGAACCGTTTTACACAACCAAGGCCATGGACAAGGGCTGCGGCCTCGGCTTGACCATCGTCGCTGAAATCATCAAAAGTTACGGCGGGAAAATCCGGGTCGAAAGCGAACCGGGCGACGGGACGCTGTTTCTGATTGCCTTACCTTTACAACAATGATCATGTCCCAGGAATCCGAAAAAGCCGTACAGATCCTCATCGTGGATGATGAACCGCTCATCCGCAAATCCCTCTATGAGATTCTGCGCATCGAGGGCTACCGGGTCCAGATGGCCGGAAGCGGGGAGGAGGCCTCTGGTATTCTCTCCAAAAACGACATCAATATTGTCGTCACTGACATGCAACTCCCTAAAATGAACGGGATTGAACTCCTGGAAACCATCAAAAAAAGGTCACCGCACACCGAAGTCATCCTGGTGACTGGTTACGGCACCATTGAATCCGCTGTCGCGGCCATGAAAAAAGGGGCGTTTGACTACATCACCAAGCCCATCAACGACAACGAAATCAAAATTATTATCCAGAAACTCATTGAAAAAAAGAAACTCCTGGACGAAAACGCGCAGCTCAAACAGATCATCGCCAAAGAACGGCGCAGCCGTTTCTGCGACCTCATTGGCGCCAGCTCCCGTATCCAGGAGGTTTATCACATCATCGATTCGGTCGCCAGCAGCAACGCCACGATTCTGGTCACAGGGGAAAGCGGGACAGGCAAGGGGCTTGTCGCGCGTGCCATCCACCAAGCGGACCAGACCCGCAAGGATAAACCTTTTGTGGAGATCAGCTGCGGGGCCCTGACCGAAACGCTCCTGGAGAGCGAACTGTTCGGCCATGTCAAAGGGGCTTTTACCGGCGCCATCAAAGACAAGGAGGGCCGGTTTGAATATGCCCAGGGCGGCACTATTTTTCTGGATGAAATCGACGCGTTTTCACCGGCCCTGCAGGTCAAACTACTGCGTGTTCTGCAAGAAGGATTGTTTGAGCGGGTGGGGGACAACACGCCTCGACGGGCGAATACGCGGATCATCGTCGCCACCAATCAGAATCTTACTGATCTTGTTGAAAATGGAAAATTCCGGGAAGACCTTTATTACCGTATCAATGTCATCTGTATCCATGTCCCGCCGCTACGCGAACGTAAAGACGACATCCCGCTTCTGACGGATCATTTCCTCAAAAAACACTGTGGGACCAACGGCAAAAAAAATACCGGGTTTTCCAACGAAGTGGAAAAGATGTTCCTGGATTACGACTGGCCGGGGAATATCCGGGAACTGGAAAATGCCGTCGAAGGCGCCATTATCATGGCCAGGACGGCCGTCATCAACAAATCAGACGTGCCTAATTTCGCGAAATTCTCGTCCCTTTCCGCCAAAAAGTCCCAAGAACGGAATCTCAAAAAAGCCGTAGAAGAGCCGGAGAAGGAACATATCATCGCCATCTTGAAAGACTGCAGCTGGAACCGCAATAAAGCGGCCGCGTCTCTGGGGGTCAACCGGACGACCTTGTATAATAAAATGAAGAAATACAATATCAACGAGGAAACGATCTAAACTCCAGCCAACCGGACACCCCGCGACATGAACACGGAAAATTCAAGACAAATTGCGCTTAAGCTCATCAATAAAGAAAAGTGGTGGGATATTTTGTCGCGCTTTATTGATGTGCTGCGTATCAACATATTTATCGTGGATAACAAAGGGGTGATCATCTTGCCTCCGGAGGAGGGAAAATACGGTGGCCGGCTTTTAACAGACCCCTCATTAGGGTTCCAGGCCCAGCAAGACAGTTCCGAATTCCTCAAAAAATTCGATCCTTACGGCGGCGGCTTGTACCTGGAATACGTCAGCCCTTTAAAACTCCACCAGTTTGCCATACCGCTTAATGTCCATAATAACGGCGGCCAGCCCATCGGGTACATGATTGTCGGACCAGTCATTCTCAACAAACGCCCGGAAACCGCCGAATACGAAACCATCGCCCGCGGCCACAAGATCCCCTTGGAACAGGTCACAAACGAAATCAACGACCTGCGGATCGTTTCCAACGTCATGATGAATTCCATCCTGGACCTTTTATATGAAATCGTTAAAAATAACATTGAATTAAGCGGTATCAAGCTGGCCATCTATGAACGCGCGGAAGGTAAAGACAGTTTCCCGTTCCCGGCCTCGATTAAACATGCGGCGAAAGACCTTTTCTCAACCGTTTGTCTGGATGAGTTACTGGTGACCCTCCTGGATGTGGCCTTAAAAATGACCAATACAGAGTGCGGGTCAATTTTAATCGTTGACCCGGAAAAACAGGGTGATCTCACCATTAAAGTCTCCCGCGGATTACCCCAGGAAAGGGTCAAGGACACACGAATAAGGGTCGGAGAGGGGATTGCCGGCCTGGCGGCCCTCGAACAAAGGCCATTTATTATCCATGGTCAAGAAGGAGACAACCGGATTAAACATCTCTTAAAACGCCCTGAAATCCAGCATTCACTGGTCATGCCTTTGAAAGGCAAACGTCGCGTTCTAGGCGTCCTAAGTCTGCATACCCGCCAACCCCAATGCAGCATTGAAAATAACCTGGAAAATCTGGAGTATCTTTCCAATTTACTTTCATCCGTTGTTTAATCCCAGAAAAATCTTTACATCAAAGGTTTAGCAATTTATAATGAGCATATGCTCATAGCAATAGTCATGTTATTGTGAGCATATGCTCATTAAATCATGACGTTTCAATTTTTCCCGATATGCGTAAAGGCCGCCGAAAAAAAGTCCGATACATCCAAAAAATGCCCAAAACGGCCCAATTTAGCCCGCGCGGAAACCCGGGACGACCGGACGAAGCCGAGCTGAACATTGACCATTATGAAGCTATCAAACTGGCTGACCACCAGGGCTACAATCAAACCGAAGGTGCCAACGCCATGGGCGTATCAAGGCCGACATTTGGCCGGATATTGCGCGAAGGCCGTAAAATCGTGGCTGACGCCCTAGCAAACGGCAAAATAATCCGCATCCGCACTGGAGATGTACAGGTGGGGATCCACCACAAAATCCTGCCGCATAAAAATACACTTACAGCCCAAAATGTAATCACAAAACAAAAAGAAGAGGCCGTTCGCGGCAAAATGTTTAAATTCCGGCACAATGCAGCTGGAACCCAAACAACCCCGCTCAATCACTCCTGATTTTCCTTCTTTCATACGACTTCCTATAATACATATTATGTTAACTACTACAATACAAGAAAACAACATTTAACACATTAATATGCTTATGGTTAGCATAAACATGGGAAGCCCTGTTAAAAACAGTGCGTAATCTTACTCAAAACATTGTGAAATATTAAAAAGTGGCAGGTTTTGGCCATAATCTGGCATTTAAATGAATATTCCGCCAAATTATACCCAAAATGGGGTATTAGACAAGACATGCAAGAAAAAGGCATCGAAAGATTCGGAACGCATCGGCATTGAGCCTCTCTTCTTTCTAAAACTGAATTTTCTCCGGGGTTTTCTGGTGGGGTGTCATGGCCTCAACCGCATCAATCTTAATCTCAGCCAAGATAAAATTAGGATCCTGGGGAGCACCGAAATACTGCTTTAACATGGGGATATTTTCCCAAAGGATTGTTTTTTTCTCAATATCCGTGGTAATTTGGGCTTGGCCGGCGATGCGGCAATACCACATTTTCCGGTCTACAAAACATAATTCAACCCTGGGGTTCTTCCGGATATGTTCAATGCTGCGGGATCGTGCCAACAGAGCCACAAGGATTTCCCCAGTATCTTCCACTAAATAAGGCATCATGGGCCGCACGCGGGGCTGATTCCCCTCCACCGTAGCCAAATACCCAAACCCGGCATCCCGGATCAAATCAATCGCTTCCTCTTTGTTCATGTAATCCCCTTTCTACTGACTATGACCAACCTCTTATTCAGCCTTTTCCCTAAAAAATTTATCCGTCCCCAAGAAATTCTGGTTTCGCACCGCCACCATCTCTGCCGCGATAGAAACGGCAATTTCTTCCGGTGTCTGGGCTCCGATATCTACACCGGCCGGAATTCTCACCAAATTAAGTCTATGTTGAGGAACTCCCATCTTCCTTAAGCGGCCAAAAAACTTAACCCGTTTGGCCTTGCTGGAAATGACCCCCAGATAACCCGTATCCTTGCCAATAGCCACCTTTAAACACTCAAAATCAAATTCGTTCCCCTGCGTCACGATCATGACATATGTATCCCCATCAATCTTTATCTTGGATAGTTGGGCAGCGTGCGGGCCGACCATAATCCTGTCCACATAAGGAAACCGCCTGGGGTTCGCGAACTCTTTGC
This sequence comes from Candidatus Omnitrophota bacterium, assembly GCA_016212005.1. Taxonomy (GTDB): domain Bacteria; phylum Omnitrophota; class Gorgyraeia; order Zapsychrales; family Zapsychraceae; genus UBA10015. The sequence goes on from JACRHP010000052.1 coordinate 31,461, forward strand.
GGTTGTCAATAATGGTCACTCTGAAATTAAGTATCTTGGCAATGGCAGAGAGCGGCAAAGCGATATGCCCGGCTCCGCAGATAACCATATGCTTGGCCTTCTTGATCGGATCTATAAAAACCTTGATCTGGCCGCCGCAAACCGATTGGCCCTCCCTGCCAAAATAATCATAAATTACCAAAGAAGGCTTGCCTGACTTGAGCGCCTTCAGACACTCTGCCTGCACGGCCTTTTCGTTACGCCCCCCTCCAATCGAGCCCCAAATGGTACCATCCTTCAAGACAATCATTTTAGCCCCGGCCTTACGAGGAGTCCCCTTGACGGTCGACTCGACAATGGTGGCCAGCACATACCCATGCCCTTGATCGGTCGCCGCCAAGGCTTTTATTAATAATTCATGGTCCATCTTTATTTAATATACGCGCGAAGGATTTTCTGGTCTTCGACAGGGCGGTCGCCGGCCCTGGTTTTTGTGGCCTCAATTTTTTGTACCACATCATAACCGCTTATGACTTTACCGAAAATAGTATGGTGCCCGTTAAGCCACGGGGTCGGGACGGTTGTAATAAAGAATTGACTGCCGTTGGTGTTCGGCCCGGCGTTAGCCATGGCCAGAAGCCCTGGCGTATCAAAGCTCACGCTTTTTGAAATCTCATCATTGAATTTACCGCCCCAGAAACTCTCCCCGCCCCTTCCTGTTGCGGTTGGGTCCCCTCCCTGGAGCATAAACCCTTTGATAACCCTGTGAAAAACGGTGCCGTCGTAATATCCTTTTCTCACGAGACCAATCATATTTTCACATGTTTTGGGAGCCACCGCAGGCCAGAGCTCCAGCTCAATGTTCCCCTGGTTTGTCTCTAATACAATGATCGCAGAGACGGATGGCTCATCCGCGTGAGAAGCACGGACGAAAGAAACTACAAAAGGGCAAAAAACCACCGCCCCCATGACGCTCCCTAAAACCCATTTATCCATTAGTTTCTCCTCCTTTTTGTTCATCTTTATTGGTTGCCGGGGGATCAATTGTCTCTGGCACAGGCGGCGCGGTCGTATCAGAAATTTTGGGCTCTTCGACTTTAGATTCCACCGGGGTGGCAAGCGGCGGCAAGATCGGATCAGGTGCTTTAACTTGCGAATCGTGCGCCGCAGGCGGAGCGTCAACCGCCGGACCCGGCTTGGCTTCCAAACGTTTTACCAGACCGGCAAGCTCATCATCCTTGACCAATAAGGCCTTCTCCATCTTTGTTATTTTTTCTTCCAGCTGGTCGACCCGCTTTTTATAACTTTCCGCCTCCGCGCGGGCACCGTTTAATTCGACCTGTATGATGCGAGACTTATCCTTGGTATCTTTAAGCTCCTTCTCCAGGATGTCTTTGAGTTTATTAAACTCCTTACGGTTATTCAATTCGGTCTGAAGGAGCTCTTCATTCTTTGCAAGTACCGCACTTTTCTCCTGAAAGATTTTGTCCAGCCGTGCATACTTTTCTTTCCACTCCTCCAGGCGTGCGGTCAAATCGATTTCCTGTTCAATGCGTTCTTCTTCTTCGGCCGGCAATTGAGCTTGTTGCGCAGCTGATTTCTCAACGGGTGTTGCTGCGGCCAGGCTTTGGCGGGTTTGCTCGTCCAAGAAATTCTTTAAAGTAGCTAAAGGTACCCCTTCACGCACCTGCGTTCCTGCGCCCTGCAGGGACGCAGGATCCTTCTTTCGCGGCATCAAACGGGCAAAAAAATTCTTTGAAACGGGGGGCTTGGCGACTTCCTCCCTGGAAACAACCTGGGCTTTCTTCTCTTTCTTTTTTGTCGGTAATGGAAAAGCTGGCGGGCTGCCTTCAACGGGTTGCGCCTCCGGTTCAAATCCCAGGTCACGCAAAGGAAGGCCGGCGGAGTGTTCTTCACGCCGAAGCAGAAAAAAAACAGCGATAACCCCTGCCACAGAAACCCCGACTAATACCAAAAATACTGACACGATACTCCTATTCTAGGGAACAGTTAAATATTCGTTGGTGACATCACCGTAATTGCGCTATAATCGCAAATGATGGTCACGGGTATTCTCTTATCTGCGGGCTTAAGCAGCCGGTTCGGATCTCCCAAAGCGTTGGCCAAACTCGGCCAGGAAACGGTCATTGAGCGCCTGGAGAAACTGCTTCTTTCCACCGAAACCGCAGAACTGATTATCGTCTTGGGACATGGCGCCGAACAAATAAAACCTGTTCTATTTAAGCATAAAAAGGTCAAGATTGTCTATAACAAAGATTATAAATTAGGCCAAACGTCTTCACTTAAAACTGCTTTGGCCCATATCGCCCTCGACGCTAATGGCATCCTCCTTCTACCCGTTGACTATCCTCTGATCAAGCAAGAAACCCTGCAGACGCTCATAGGTTTTTTTCAAAAGCGCAACCCGCTCATTCTTATTCCCAGCTATCATGGCGATAAAGGGCACCCCCCCATCTTCGACATCCGGCTTAAAAAAGAGTTTCTTGATCTCGACAATGCCGTGGGGATCAATACGGTCATTCATCGGCACGCGGCGGAAACGTGTGTTTTACCCGTCGAAGATGAAGGCGTCATCCGCAGTTTCAACACACCGGAGGAATTTGAAAAGTTAAAAATGAAATTATCGGGAAGCGTGTGAACCAGCTGTGGTCTCAAGGTGTTCCTTCTCCTTGAGGGCTTGGATGATCTTATCCGGAGTGAAAGGAAGTTCCTTGAGACGGATTCCCACCGCGTCATAGATGGCGTTAGCGATCGCCGCGGCGGTCGGCAGCAGGGCGGCCTCCCCCATACCCTTGGCGCCGAACGGACCATTAGGGTCGTCGGTTTCCACCATAATGCATTCTATGGGAGGCGTTCCGATGGATCTGGGAAGCCGATAGTTCGCGAAGTTACCATTGGCCGGCCGGCCTTTATTGTCAAAACGAAGGTTTTCCATAAATGTATACCCTAGCCCCATGGCCAAAGACCCTTCTATCTGGCCTTCAACGGATTGGGGGTTGATGGCCTTGCCGATATCGTGGGCGTCCCATAATTTCAGGATATTGACTTCTCCCGTTTCTTTGTTGACTTCCACCTCGGCGATCTGCGCTTCAAATCCGTAACTTCCCGAAACATTCCCTTCGCCGGTCCTGAAGTCGATCGGCGTCGTCTTGGGGTTATAACTTCCCCGTCCAATAATTTGCTTCCCGTAATTGAACGCGTAGCATAATTCCAACGCTTTATCAAAACTCATCAGGACGGATCTGTCCTTGAGACAAATGACTTCTTCAGCCTGAATATCCAGATCGTCGGCATTAAGTTTTAATTCTTCTGCAACAATAGCCAGAATCTGCTTTTTGGCGTCGCGCGCCGCCAAAAGGGTCGCGTTGCCGGAAATAAATGTCACGCGGCTGGCAAAGCTGCCTGTGTCAAAAGGCGTGATCTCCGTATCTCCGGACTTGCAGCGGATCCGGCTGTAACTGACGCCCAGTTCCTGTGCGGTGATCTGGGAAAGCACCGTGTTCGACCCCTGGCCCGTATCAGCGGCGCCGGTGAACAAATACACCGATCCATCTTCTTCCACTTTGACGATCGACCCGGCGGATTCATGTGATTTATACATCTTTGAACCCATGACATCGGCCGCGATCCCGATGCCGATCCCGCGGCACAAATGCTTTTGCTTGCCGCGCTTGTTATACCAGTCGCTGGCGGCAATCGCCTTGTCAATACATTCGCGCAGACCGTTTGTCGTCAAGACCATCTTGTTGATGGTCACCATATTCGGGGTCGTGATATTCTTCAGGCGAAACGCGATCGGGTCCATACCGATCCCTTCCGCGAGCATGTCCATATGCGATTCGACGGCAAACCCGGCCTGGACACCCCCAAATCCGCGCATGGCGCCGCTGATGGGGGTATTGGTGTACACCCTGTAGCCGGTCATGCGGAAATGCTGGATTTTGTAGACCATAAAGATGCGCATGATCGCGGCCGCCAGAACGGTCGGCCCGTAACTGCAATAGGCCCCGCCGTCGGCGATGACTTCACCGGTGATGGCCACCAGCGTCCCGTCTTTTTTGACGCCGGATTTAAGTTTATAAATCATGCCGTGCTTTCTTCGGGTCGCCAGAAATTCCTCTTCCCGGTTACAGCAGATCTTGACCGGCAACCCTCCGGCTTTTTTGGACAACAAACAGGCGGCAAAATCCATCGGGAGCATCTCCAGCTTCCCGCCGAACCCCCCTCCCACCGCCATTTTAATAACGCGCACATCGTTAAGATCCAATTTAAGAGTTTTGGCCAACGCTTCACGGCATTTAAAGGGCGCCTGGCTGGAGGCCCACAAGGTCACCTTGTTGGAAAAAGTCTCCCATTGCCCGACACAGACATGAGGTTCCAGGGCGGCCATGTGCGCGGCTGGCGCGAAAAATAAATCTTCACGGACGTAATCGGCTTCTTTCAAGGCCCTGTCAGGGTTGCCGAAATTGACCGGTAAAATGACCGCGATATTATTCAGAGATTCATGGATCTGCGGCGCGCCCGGCTTCATCGCTTCCTGGACATCAACGACAGCGGGAAGAATTTCATACTGGACATCGATCAGGTTCAGCGCTTCCAGGGCGGTTTCCTCATCAACGGCGGCGACCGCGCCCAGTTCATCGCCCACGTAACGCACCTTTTCGGACTCTATGGCCATCTGATCAACGGTGTGCGGGAAAAAATACTCATTGGAACCGAACTTAATGCCGTCCGTATCTTTGGCCGTGATGATGGCGCGCACACCGTGGAACTTCTCGGCCCGGGAGGTGTCGATGCTGATGATACGGGCATGCGGATGCGGACTGCGGATCATCTTGCCAACCAGCATATTCGGGAAACCGACGTCAAAGGCGTATTTGGTCTGGCCTGTGACGATGCCTTTGCCGTCAATGCGCGGGACGCTTTTCCCAACGGGATTTACATATTTCTTGGAAAATGTTTTCTTGATGGAAGTGACCATAATTTATAAGCTCTTTGCCGCTTTCATTTCTTTTCCCGCGGCGCGGATTGCGTCAAAAATCTTTAGATAACAAGCACAACGGCAAAGATTGCCATCCAGGGCATATTCCATCTCTTCTTGGGTCGGCTCAGGATTTTTGTCAAGCAAGGCCTTGGAAGACATGATCATGCCCGGGATACAAAATCCGCACTGCACCGCGCCGTGATCTATGAAAGCCTGTTGAACGGGATGCAGCTGTTCGCCGTCGGCCAGCCCTTCTATCGTCGTGATTTCTCTTCCCGCGCAATTGGCCGCCAATGTAATGCACGAAAGGACGGCTTTGCCCTTAACCAGGACGGTGCAGGTCCCGCACTCCGATTCCTCGCAGGCCGTCTTGGTCCCGGTCAGCCCAAGCTGGTCGCGCAAAACTTCCAGGAGGGTTTCATGCCCCTTCAAATCCAGCTGGTATTCTTTCTTGTTGATATTCAATGGGATCATGCGTGCTTTCCTGTCAAATCCCGCAGGGCTTGCCGGATACCAATACGGAACATATGTTTTTTGTAATCTGTACTTCGTGCGTCATAAATTGTCGCGTCTAAATGCTCCAAGGCCGCCTCCGGGACACTTTGATCGATACGGCTTTTATTGAGAAACTCTTCCAGAATACGATCTCTTTGGACGAAGGCCACACAATTGTTCACCGCGACAATCGTTTCCGTGAATTTCCCCTGGACAAACCGCGTTTTGATGCCTAACGACAGAAGCGGGATATCGACATAGGGTGACTTTTTCGCGCGGAAGTAGGCGGCCGAAATGCCGTTGTCCCTGAGAATCGTCACGTGAGTGAAAATTTTGTCCGTTTTCGCGGCATTCTTAAAAAAGTCTTCAGCGCCGATTACTTCATCTTCTCCTTTAGTGCCCTTAAAATGCATTTGGGCTTCCAGCGCGACCATAACCGCCGGCATCTCGGTCCAGGTATACCGGCACGTTAAATTCCCCCCGATCGTGGCCATATTACGGATAAGCTGCGAAGAGATATTATGGGCGACAACCTTCAATAAATTCAAATTGCCTGTCAAAAAGGGCGAATCATAAATTTCATCGATATTTGTCATAGCTCCGACAACCAACTGATCGCCTTTCATCCTGATCCCCTTGAGCGCATCGATGTGAGCAAGGCTGATGACGTTTTGCGGCGTCTTCGCCCCCCGTCTTTTGAGCATCTTCAGGCTATTGAGAAGAAAGGTCCCCCCTGCCTGCAACCTCACATCCGGAAGGCTGCCATAGAGTTCCAAGGCCGATTCTAACGTCTTGGGGGCATGGAAGTTAAACTGTTTTAAAAGCATAATACGTCTAATCCTCGAATATAGTAAAATTTTACTATTTGTCGTAGTATACCAGAGAATTTCTTTTCCGCAAGGAAATTATCCGTTCATTCCCTGGCCAAGGGAATCCCCAGATCCTCCAGCGCTACCTCCACGACAGCCACATCCCAGCCGTGCGCGGCAATATCTTCCCGGATCCTGGCTGGAGTCTTGTCCCGCAGTTCTTGCGGATTTTGCCGCAGAAAGGTCTTCAACACTTCAAGATTATACCGCTGGTGGACAGTCAAATGCCAGCGCAGCGGCCGCGCTTCCACCTTCCTGTTCAGCACATAAGCAATGACGGCCAACGCCAGCGGCAGACAAAGGACCGACAGGGAACTCACAAGATAAAACGGCGTGGAAACACCGAACAGGTATTCGGCGCAATGCCAGAACACGTCAAAAAGATAATGGCCGACAATGGCGGGAATGATCCCGTACCGCAAATAGATCCAGGACAGGAATATCCCCAGACAGGTCACCTCAACCCCGCGGAACCACATCGGGAAAACCGGATAATGACTATGGCTGAAGCCCCAGACAAGTGATGAGAGCAGGACGGCGATGAAAGTATTCTTCAAGATTTTTTTGAAAAAATTGATACCGAACAGCCGGAACATCAATTCTTCAGAGAAACTCGCCTGGAACCCCAGCGTAAACGCCGCCAGGAAAGGCCAGTAAGCGGTTGAAAAATTGGCCATCCACTCATGCCCCAGCCACACCCCCCAGTAACGCTGGCCGATATGGATAACGACCGCCTGGATGCCCAGCATGACGACACATACCGCATACCCCAAGAGAATCGCCCCGGCCATTTCCCTCGAAAGAAATGTCGAACGCAAATAATGAAGAAGAGCGCCCGCGGAGTTTTTGCGGGATACCTCGTAATGCAGGGCCTCCCCCGCCAGACTGGGCATAAAAATGATCACGCTCACAAACAAGGCGTTGACCAGAGTCTGAATGGCTAGGTGCCACAAATACATCCGAAACGCCCCTATCGCGCTGTAACCGAACAAGACATTCTCCCACTGGTTAAATACGGAAAGACTCGACAGAAAAAACGAAAAAATCATCAGCCCGAAATAAAACCTCTTTGTCGTGTGCATGGCCAGGTGATTGCGCCTGACGATCATGAAAAAAATGGCCGAGACGAACAAACCCAGGGAGAGAAGATGCACAACCCCCGACAGAATCTTACCTATATCCCTGCTCTTCGCCAAATGCCGGTTAAACTGGTCCGGGACGGAAAAGGAGTTCTTGTGAAAGGAAAGGATTTCATCGCCGGATATCGTGGCGCCGATAACCAGCTTTCCGGTTCCGGCGTTTTCGTCGTTGCTCCACTGGATCCGCACGTCCTTTTTCTGCCAGTTGAACCCGAAATCGGAACGGTTGTCCAGAACAGTGACGACGTCCCCCTTGACCGTGTATTGATCCGGGTCGAACCGGAATCTCTCCTTCAAAAAATCAACGGCCCGGCGTCTCGCTTCCTCGCGCTCGACGGATTTACGGGCGGCATCGTCATCGAGGATATGCTGAAAACCGATGATCTCGCCGGTCGAAGAGCTGACGGAAACGTTGTACCCTTCTTTATCCTCTTCCCTGAAAAAACGTATCGTCCAGTAAAACAGGTCAAAGTCCTGGTCGCGTAAAAAACGGATCAGCCCCTTGAAGCCCACGCTCTCCTGCAAATAACGGTCAGCCTCTCCATCCGAAGAGAAAATGACGGCCGTCTTGAAACGCTCCGGGGGTTCCTGACGGTCACGCAGATAATCCCGCGCGATCGCCATGGCCAGGTTGCGATCCACGGAAAAATCGGCGAATTCCAGGTAGGGATAGCTAAACCGCCACCAGACAATGATACTCACAAACGATAAAACGGTAAGAAAAAACCATTGGCGCTTTATTTTGGGCATGGACATGTGGGGGATCAACGCATTAAAGCAAACTAATAACTTCTTTAGGGAGTTTGTTCAATTCCTGGCTTCCCAGCACCTTGACGGACCAGCGCAGCAACTTTAATTTCTTCGCCAGTTTCGGGTCCGGTTCGGCGACATTGACCAAACGGTTGCGCGAGAGGAACAACATCTTGCGTAACGTATTAAAAACCAACCTCGCCTCCCGGGTACGCTTGTTCCCCTGCCCGATAATATCGTTGAGGCTGTCAAAGGCCATTGCATTGACGGCCGCATTATAATGATTCAATTTCTGGATAAGGGCCGGGACCATGGCATCAAAATAGCGGTACCGGTCCAGAAGGCAGAGGGTATGCAAAATTTCCACTTCCACAAACGGCGAATCGGTCAACTTCAGCCGGCGGATCAATATCTTTTCCATCTGGACTTTTTCGCGCGCGACAGCTTCGTTGCTGTATTTCTCCTTATAAACACGGATAACGGCGGCGGTTTGATATGAATTCAACGTGTCATCCTTAAGCATTTCCACAATGACTTCCTTGGGAAGTTCCGCGTATTTTTGTGCGTAGCCGTCTAAAAGTTGCTTATCATCAAAAATGACTTGGTCAAAAACGCCTTCCTGCCCTTGGGCACCCTGGGCGAAAACGCTGGAGACATAGCTCAAGGCGACCAACAGCAAAATCACGATAACCAGAAGTTTCACGCGTTTCATAAGTGTTATTAATCCATAAATTCCATCGACACATCCACGGAACGACGAGAATGCGTGAGAGCCCCGACCGAGACGCGATCCACCCCGGTTCGCGCGATGCGCCGGACATTTTTAAAAGTAATTCCGCCCGAAGCTTCCAACAACGGGCGTTTGCCAACTCTCATTCTGTTTCTCAAGGCGACCGCCTGGCCTAACTGCCGGCCGTTCATATTATCCAGCAAGATAATATCCGGGCCGGCCGCGAGCGCTTCCTTGAATTCCTGGAGATCATCCACTTCAAATGCGATCTTTTGGCGGGTCGACCGGCGAAGATGCCCGATCATCGCCCCGACACTCATCCGCCGGCGGCAAATCCAGCGGTGATTATCCTTGACCAAAACCATATCAGTTAAACTCTGCCGATGATTAAAAGCCCCGCCGCAGCGGACCGCGTATTTCTCCAGTTCCCGCAAGCCCGGCGTCGTTTTACGCGTATCTAGAATCCTGACCTTGTAAGGACGAACCGCCTGGACATAACTATGTGCATTGGTGGCAACACCGGAAAGATAACCCAAAAAATTAAGCGCCGTCCGCTCTCCTGAAAGAAGCGCTCTTGCCTTGCCTTTCAGCGACAAAATACTTGTGCCTTTGGCAACCTCTTTCCCATCGGAACACAAAGCCGCGCACTGGACGTCCTTGTCCAGCATCTGAAAAACCCTGAGGGCAATCCCCAGTCCGCAGACAACCGCTTTTTCTTTGACAATAATCCGCGCCCGGGCCATCACCGATGGACCGACCAAAAGCCGGGTTGTCACGTCCTGCCAAACCCGGTCTTCCCGCAAGGCCTCCCGAATGACGGGTTCAAAATTTTTCATACGCATAAGTGGAGCCCCGCGGACTGAAGTCCGCGGCACCTTTCACTGCGAGATTCCGCCCCGCGGAATCCCGACCGGAACGCCTTCCATCCCCCACCTGAAGATGGGGACGTTCCGGCGTCGGGGTAGATTATTCCAGACTCGCGATGACTTGCTTTAATTCCCTGACTTTCGCCTGCAGGGCCGCCGAGCGTTCTTTTTCTTTGGCGACGACCTCCGCGGGCGCTTTCTTGACGAATTCCTTGTTGCCCAAACGCTTCTCTAATCCTTCCAGCAGCCGCTGCTGTTCGCCGGCCTGATCCAAAATCCTTTTCTTTTCCTTATCCACGTCGATGACCCCGCCCAAGGGGATCACGCATTTGATCCCGCCGACCAACGCCGTTGCCGCATTCTTGACTTTAGCGAGCGTTTGCCCCACGGTGACACTTTCAAGGCGCGCCATATTCTTTATCATGACAAGGTTGGCCTCAAGAAGCGCCGCGTCTTTCCTGGTGCGAACAATGAAACAGCACGAAATCGTCTGCCCCGAAGTGATGTTCCATTGCGTGCGCACGGTACGGACCGCCGAAACAACCCCCCGCAACGCTTCCATATCTTTCTCCGCCTCTTTATCCAGCAACTTCCTGGAAAATGCCGGCCACCCCTGGATACACAAAGCTCCCTTGCCTTTTGAGATCTTGTCCCATAATTCTTCAGTCACGAAAGGCATAAATGGATGCATCATTTTAAAGGAATTCTCCAAAACGCCTAAAGCCACTTTTGGAACGTTCTCATCCGCCCAGCGGTCTTTGATAGTTTCGAGATACCAGTCGCAAAAATTGCTCCAGAAAAATTCATAAATAAGCGACTCCGCCTCGGAGAAACGATAACGATCAACGGCGGCACCGACCTTCTCCAGCGTTACATAAAAACGCGAGATGATCCAGCGGGAAGGAAGGTCCAGCGCCCGCCTGTCCACTTTGGCCAAATCAAAATCTGCGGAAGAATGGGAAACGCGCATCAAAATCAGGCGCGAGGCGTTCCATACTTTATTGGCGAAATTACGGCCGATCTCAAATTTTTCTTTGGAAATAAAAAGGTCCTGCCCGGAATTGATAATAAGACTAAATCGTAGCGCATCCGCCCCGTACTCGCGGATGATCTCCAGCGGGTCAATGGCGTTACCCAAGGATTTCGACATCTTGCGTCCCTTGGCGTCACGCACCGTGCCGTGGATATACACATCCGAAAACGGGATATCGCCCATGAATTCGAATCCGGCCATGATCATGCGCGCCACCCAGAAAAAGATGATTTCCGGCGCCGTAAACAAAGACGCCGTCGGATAAAAATACGCCAGTTCTTCCCGGGCCGGCTTGTTTGCCTTATCTTCGAACGGCCAGCCGAAGGTGGCGAACGGCCAAAGCCACGAGGAAAACCAGGTGTCCAGGACATCCTCATCCTGTTTCAGATTGCCTGACCCGCAATGCGGGCATTTCTCCGGAACCGTCGCGGAAACAATCGGTTCTTTGCATGCCAATTTGCATTGACCATCTCCCACGCAATACCAGACCGGGATCCGGTGCCCCCACCAGATCTGACGGGAAATACACCAGTCACGGATATTTTCCATCCAGTTAAGATAAACCTTGGTCCAAAGGGACGGATAAAATTTAATTTTGCCCTTACGCACCGCTTCCAAAGCAGGTTTGGCCAGCGGTTCCATCCGGACGAACCACTGTTTGGAGAGATACGGCTCAACGACCGTATGACACCGGTAGCAATGCCCGACGGCATGCGTATGCGGCTCGATCTTCTCAAGCAGCTTGAGTTCGCTTAATTCTTCGATGACCGCTTCGCGTGCTTCGAAACGGTCCATCCCCTCGAAATCGCCGGCCCGTTCGTTCAAGACACCATTGGGATGCATGATGTTGACAAATTCCAGTTTATGGCGCTTACCCATCGCGAAGTCATTCGGATCGTGCGCCGGGGTGACCTTGACCGCCCCCGTGCCGAATTTGGAATCAACGAATTCATCGGCGATCACTTTGATCTCACGATCAACAAGCGGAAGCGTCAAGGTCTTGTCAATGTACTTCTTATACCGCTTGTCCTTGGGGTTCACCGCGACCGCCGTATCTCCCAGCATGGTCTCCGGCCGGGTGGTAGCGACGGTAATAAAAGCGTTCTCTTCGCCTTTGATCGGATAACGCAGGTAATAAAGGTTCCCCTGCAAATCCCGGTGCTCGGCTTCTTCGTCGGAAAGGGCTGTCTGGCAACGCGGGCACCAGTTGATGATATATTCCCCCTGGTAGATGAGTCCTTTCTCATACAAGCGGACAAAGACGCTGCGCACGGCCTTGCTGTATTCCTCGTCCATCGTAAAACGCGTGCGCTCCCAGTCACAGGAGGCGCCGAGTTTTTTTAACTGGTTAATGATCGTATCGCCATACTGTTTTTTCCAATCCCACAACCGGCGCAGCATCTCGTCCCGACCGACGTCATGCCGGGTCTTACCTTCTTTGGATAACTGGCGCTCAACGACGTTCTGGGTGGCGATCCCGGCGTGGTCCGTGCCCGGCATCCAGAGAGTCTCAAAACCGCGCATCCGTTTATAGCGGATCATGATATCCTGCAAGGTATTATTAAGCGCGTGGCCCATGTGCAGGATGCCCGTGACATTGGGCGGCGGAATGACAACCGCATACGGCTTTTTAGCGGGGTCGACATGGGCGTGAAAAAAATTATTCTCGACCCAGAACTTGCTCCACTTTTCATCGACTTCGTTAAAATTAAACCGCGGGGATAATTCCATTAAAAAATCGCAAAAAAACGCGAAAACTTACGCATTAGAATTATTTTGCGTTAAATTTCGCGTTATTTTTGCGCCTTTTGGTCTTTCAATAATTTATACTCGATACTGTCCGTCAGCGCTTCCCATGATGCTTCAATGATATTTTCATGAACGCCGACCGTCGTCCAGGAATCAGTGTCATCCTGGGATTCGATCAAAACGCGCACCTTGGCAGCGGTGCCTTCTTTAGTGTCCAAAACGCGCACCTTGTAATCGGTCAGATGCATTTGCGCAAGGCGCGGATAAAATTTCGTCAACGCCTGCCGCAGGGCTTTATCCAGCGCTTCCACCGGACCGCCCCCCTCGGCGGCATTATACCGGCTTTCGCCGTTGACGTTAACGCGCACCGATGCCTCGGCGAAGACCTGACCGTCAAAACGCTTCTCGGAAACGGTACGGAATCCCTCCAGCGTAAAAAACGGCTTGTATTTCTTGAGCGACCGCTTGAGGAACAATTCGAAAGAAGCGTCAGCCGCCTCAAACTGGTAACCGCCATGTTCTTTGTCCTGAAGGGCCTTCAAAAGTTCCTGGGCCTCCGGCGATTTCTTGTCCAGATCGACGTCCATCTGTTTGGCTTTCAGGATAATAGGCATTTTGCCGGCCAGTTCGGAAGTGATAAACCGCCGGTGATTGCCAACTTTGGCCGGATCGATGTGTTCATAGGCCAGCGGATTCTTGAGCATGGCGTCGATATGGACGCCCCCTTTGTGAGCAAACGCCGAGTGCCCGACGAATGCCGCGTTATCCGCCAGCTTAAAATTGCTGATCTCGCTGATGAAATAAGAGGTTTCCGTCAACTTCGGCACGTTTTTCTCCGGGATCGAGGACTTATCAAACTTCGTGGACAAAATACCGATAATCGTGCACAAATCGGCGTTGCCGCAGCGTTCGCCAAGGCCGTTAAACGTCCCCTGTACATGCACGCAGCCCGCCTCTACCGCCGCGATGCTGTTAGCCACCCCCATCCCCAAATCGTTATGGGTATGGATCCCCAAAGGACATTTGATGTCTTTTTTTACCTTCGTGACTATGTCCTTGACTTGCGCGGGGAGCGTGCCGCCGTTGGTATCGCACAGCACGATACAATCCGCCCCCGCGTCCTGGGCCGCCGCTATAGCCCTGAGGGCATAGTCAGGATTATGTTTATATCCGTCAAAAAAATGTTCCGCGTCGTAAATCACTTCCTTTTTGTGTTGTTTAAGATACTCCACCGAGTCGGCAATCATCTGCAGGTTTTCTTCCAATGTCGTGCGCAAGACATCCGTAACGTGCAGATCCCAGCTCTTGCCGAAAATCGTAACCGCGGGCGTCCCGGAAGCAACCAGCGCGCGCAGATTCAGGTCATCGGCGGGCTTTGTCTTCGGCCGGCGGGTCGAGCCGAACGCGGCGATCCTGGCGTGTTTCCATTTGCGTTTGTGCACGCTCTGGAAGTATTCCTGGTCCTTGGGGTTGGACCCCGGCCAGCCGCCTTCCACATAATGGACACCCAGTTCATCGAGCTTTTCGGTGATCTTGATCTTATCGTTGACCGTAAAAGAAACCCCCTCGGTTTGGGAACCGTCCCTTAAGGTCGTGTCATAAATGGTTATCCGTGTCATAGGATCTTTACGCCTCCAGCTCGAATCTTTGATGTAAGCACCGGACCGCTTTTTCCGCATACCGCTGGCTGATGATACACGAAATGCTGATCTCGGAAGTGGAGATCATATCGATGTTGATCTTGTTTTCCGCGAGCGTCTGGAACATCCTGGCCGCGATCCCGTGATGCGAACGCATGCCGGAGCCGACGATGGAAATACGGGCGATTTTCTTGTCAAAAAGAACTTCTCCGGCATTGATTTTCTGCGCCACCGCCTTGGCCGCCCGCAACGCCCTGGGCAAATCAGCCTTCGAAACAGTAAAAGAAATATCCGTATGTTTGGTATGGCTCACGTTCTGGACGATCATATCGACGCTGACGTCCATTTTGGATATTTCCGTAAAGATCGTGGCCGCGATTCCCGTGCGGTCGGGGACCGAACGGATAGTGATCTTGGCCTCCGACTTGTTGCAGGTGATGCCGCGAACGGACACTTCTTCCATCTTATCGTCTTTTTTAACAATCATGGTGCCTTCCTCCTTCGAGAAGCTTGAACGCACGTGCATGGGGATATTATATTTTTTGGCCACTTCAATCGAGCGTGCCTGCATGACCTGGGCCCCCAGCGCGGCCATTTCCAGCATCTCCTCAAAAGTGATTGCTTTAATTTTCTTCGCCTGCGGCACGATGCGCGGATCCGTCGTATAGATGCCCTGGACGTCCGTGTAAATTTCGCAAACCTTGGCCCTTAGCGCATGGGCCAGCGCAACGGCGGTCAGATCAGACCCCCCGCGGCCCAACGTCGTGATCTCATTTTCAGAGGTAACGCCCTGATAACCGGCCACAATGACGATCTTGTTATCGGCGATAGCCTTGCGGATCCGGCGGCCGCTGATCGTCTCAATGCGGGCCCTGGTGTGCCGCTTGTCGGTCTTGATCCCGACCTGGGGCCCCGTAAACGAAATGGCCTCATGCCCGCACGCCTTGACCGCCATGGCCAAAAGCGCGCAGGAGATCTGTTCGCCCGTCGACATGAGCATATCCATCTCCCGTTCCGAAGGAGATTTAGAAAGTTGATACGCCATCGCCTCCAGATCATCGGTCGTATCCCCCAGGGCCGAGACAACGACAACCACATGATTATAATTATTTTTCGTCGCCACAATTCTGCGCGCGACCGCCTTGATCCGTTCGATATTCGCCACCGATGACCCGCCGTATTTCTGAACCACGATATACTTTTTCATTACCGTCCCTTCAGGAATTACGTTTACCCAGAAATTTCATCATCAGGGCTTCCCCGCTTGCGAATTTAAGCCCCTTTTCCCGGGCGGCGGTCTCCGTAAACTGCCCGGCGCCATCGGGGACAACGCCTTTGCCGTACATCACAAAACAAACCGGGTCCGAAGAGTGCGTGCGCAATTCCACCGGCGTGGGATGGTCCGGCAGGAGTAAAACCCGCACGTCGTCACGCTTGTCGAAATAATTTAAAATCGTCCCCACGACATGCTGGTCGATCTTCTCGATGCAATCGACCTTGGCCTGCGCGTCGCCGTTGTGGCCGGCCTCATCGGTCGCTTCAATATGGATATAGACCAAATCATGTTTTTTCAAAGCGGCCAGGGCGTATTCGGCCTTGCCCGAATAATTCGTATCATAATACCCGGTTATGCCGGGGACGTCAATAATTTCCAGCCCGGCGAGACGCCCGATCCCGTTGACCAGATCAACGGCGGAAATAATCGCGCCGCTTACCCCGAACTTCTGGTCAAAAGAAGGCAAATTGGGCCGCACGCCCTGGCCCCACAACCAGATCATGTTCGCCTGGTTTTCCTTGAGATCGCCGCGCACCTGATTGACCGGGTGGCTCTCAAAGATTTTCCGGGATTTTTCCATCAGCATCAACAACATCTCGGCCCCGCGGCCTTTGGGCAGATGCTGTTGAACTTCCTTGTTCAGGATATCATGCGGCGGATAAGTCTTGAGCGCCAGGTAGTCCTGGATTTTATTCGTTTTCATCACCAGTAAATGGCGATAACTTTTCCCGGGATAAAATTTGATCCCTTCCTGGACGATCTCCTTGTTCAAAGCGTCAATTAAAATGCCCGCTTCTTTCGTGGGGATATGCCCGGCGCTGTAGTCAACCATCTTCCCGCTGCCAATTGTAACCAGATTGCAGCGGAAGGCCACCTCATCGTCTTGAAGAATGATATTCTGGTTGGCCGCCTCCAGCGGGGCCCGCCCGGTGTGACAAATTTTGGGATCATACCCCAGGATCGCCATGTTGCCGATGTCAGAGCCCGGGTTCATCCCGTCAGGAATCGTTTGCACGAGCCCCACCGTGCCGTGTTGGGCCATAAAATCCATATTCGGCCGCCGGGCCACTTCCAAAGGCGTTTTATTGCCCAATTTCTTGACGGGGTAATCCGCCATGCCATCGGGGACGATAACGATGTATTTCATAATCTCTCGCGAAGGATACGCACCAGAGCCGCCGACATTTCCCTGCGGCTGGCGGCGTATGCCAATTCTTTTTTATTTTGATCCAGAATATATCCCCGGTACCCCCGCGCGGTCAACTGGTTGGCGACGACCAGATCACAACCGGCATTACGGAAAAGGTCGCGCGTTTTTACGACCGCCGACCGCCGCGAAATTTTCGGTTCAAGTTTAAACCCTACCAACAATGCTTTCGGATTAAGCCGCTTGACGCTGCGAATGATCTTCGGGGTGGCCGTCAACTCCAGTTTCAACGTTTTCCGTCCAGAGGGGATCTTCCCCCTCACCGGTCTTTTTAATTGATAGTCCGCGACCGCCGCCGCGTGAACCACAACAGCCGTGTCTTTACGCAATTCCTTCTTTACCAGTCCTTCCAATTCCGCCAAAAAAGAAAACTTCAATGTCCGGATCCCCTCCGAGGATAGTGGCCGCTGAACCGGTCCTTCCAGAAGCACAACCCGCGCCCCGGCACGTGCGCAATCGAGAGCAATCTGCTGGCCCAGCGCACCCGTGGATTGGTTGCTTAAAACACGTACGTCATCGATAGGCACCCAGGTCGGCCCGCAGGTGATGAGAATTTTTTTGTTTTTCAGGGAATGTCCCGCCACGTCGACCTTATAACCCGATTTCCTTGAGGATCGCCTTGACGTCCGGCTTTAGTGAAACAGGCGGCTGAACGTTTTTGATAGCGATGTCCGGATCTTTAAGCCCGTGGCCCGTAAGAGTGCAGACGATGCGGGTGCCTCGATGCTTTTTAAAATACCCGGCCTGATGCAATTTGAGCATACCGGCCACCGAAGCGGCTGAAGCCGGTTCAACGAAAACCCCGCTTTGTGAAGCCAAACGTTTGTAGGCATCAAGAATTTCGAGGTCGGTGACAGCCTCGATCAACCCCCTGGATTCATCCCGGGCCGCCTCGGCGCTTTTCCAGCTGGCCGGGTTACCGATCTTAATGGCGGTCGCGATCGTCTGCGGATGTTCGACGATTTTTTTCAAGACAATAGGTGCCGCGCCCGCGGCCTGGAACCCGAGCATCTTCGGCAACTGTTTTGACTTCCCGGCTTTTTTATATTCTCCGTAACCTTTCCAATACGCGGTGATATTCCCGGCGTTGCCGACGGGGATCGAGTGAAACTCCGGCGCATCGCCGAGCGCGTCACAGATCTCGAAAGCCGCCGACTTCTGCCCTTCGATGCGGAAGGGATTGATCGAATTGACCAGTTCAACGGGATATTTTTCGGTGATCTCACGGACAAGCGTCAACGCCTCGTCAAAATTCCCCTTGATAGCGACCACCTTGGCCCGGTGGATCATCGCCTGGGCGAGCTTGCCCAACGCGATATTGCCTTCGGGGATCAGGACCGCGCAACGCATGCCGCAGCGCGCCGCATAGGCCGCCGCCGAAGCCGAGGTATTTCCCGTTGAGGCGCACATGACGATCGTGCAGCCTTTCTCTTTCGCCTTGGAGATGGCCATCGTCATGCCCCGATCCTTGAATGAACCCGTCGGGTTAAGTCCTTCGTATTTCAAATAAACTTCCAGACCGGTTTCTGCAGACAGATCGCGGGAAGGAACCAGCGGAGTATTTCCCTCAAGCAACGTAACAACAGGGGTTTTCTTGGTAACAGGCAGGAAATCCCGGTACTCTTCAATGACGCCTCTCCAGCTCACCACAATTTCTCCATGCGGATGGCAACGGGTTTGCTTTTGACGATCGGCAGCTTCCAGATCTTTTCAAGAGCTAGACGCAAGTTCTTTTCCATCGTATAATCCGTCAGCATGACAACCGGCACCGCCCACGCCGCGGTGTGCGCCGGCTGGGTGACGGAATTAAGCCCGATCCCGTAACGGCCCAAAACGCTGGTGATCTTGCCCAGGACCCCGGGTTTGTCGGTCGCCATAAAACGGATATAGAACCGTGTCTTGATCTGGTCGATCTTGCGGATACTGAAATTGGGCGCTTCGCTGTAAAGGTTGCAGAGCAAATTCGCGTCCGCGCCGCGGGATGCCAGGTTCAACAAGTCGCTTACCACACCCGAGGCGGCCGCCATCTGCCCCGCCCCCTCGCCGGAGAGAAGCACGTCCCCCAGTGGATTGGCATTAAGATAAAACGCGTTGTAAATACCGCTGATCGAAGCCAATGGATGTCCTTTGGAAATGAGCGTAGGATGCACGCGGGCTTCCACAACGTTCTCGTAGCGTTTGGCGATTGCCAGAAGTTTGATGGTCAAATTCAGGCTCTCGGCATAGGCGATATCGTCATGCGAAATATGCGTGATTCCTTCGGTATAAATGTCGCTGACCTTCACAAACTTTCCAAAGGCCAAATACGCCAGGATCGCCAGTTTGTGGGTGGAGTCCATCCCGTTGATATCCAGCGTCGGATTGCTTTCCGCGAACCCTTTTTCCTGCGCCAGCTTCAAAGCCTTGGTAAACGAAAGGTTGTTTTTGGTCATCTCGGTCAGGATAAAATTGCACGTCCCGTTAATGATCCCGTAAATACGGTTGTACGTGTTGCCCACCATACCTTCGGTGATGGTCTTGATGATCGGGATCCCGGCACCGACCGATGATTCAAAATATAACTGGCGGTTCTGCTTTTTAGCTAACTGGAACAATTCCTTGCCGTAATGGGCGATCAGGACTTTATTGGCCGTGACCACGTGCTTGCCGCGGCGCAACGCCGTTGTCACGATCTCCTTGGCCGGATGCAAACCGCCGATAAGTTCGATAACAACTTCAGTACTTCTATCGTCCAGGACATCGGATATCTTTTTGGTCAGCCGGGTGGCGCCCAATCCGCGGGTGTCTTTTCTGTGGATGCTCCGGTCGCAGATCGTTCGCGCAACGAATTCAACCCGGTATTTATCATGGATATAATTTTGCCGCTTCTGCAGGAATTTGATAACGCCTGCGCCGACGACACCATAACCGATAAGCCCGACATTAATCTTGCGCATGATTCTTGTTTTCTCCGTTCTTGAAAAATTCAATCAGCTTTGCCAGCAAGAATTCTCCTTCGGGATCGAGGAACTCGAATGCCAGCCTCGTCTCATAAATCAAACTTTTTACTTTCTCATGGGATTCCAGGACATTCCCTTCCAGATAAGTTGTTTCAGCCAGATAAGGGGTCTTCAGCTCAATACCGATTTTCGTTCCGACCGCGAATTGCCTGGAGGTCACAAAACACATCCCCCCATGTCCGATATTCTTCAGTTGGGTCAACTCGTAGCGATGTTCAGGGTGGTCTTTTTCGAAATACGACAATATAAAATGTTTGTGGATACGTTTGCCTTTACGCCGTTCTTGTACCATTTTGCCTTCTCCACTTGCGGGTTAGCAGCCTGGCAGGAGAAAACCCGAACATCTCCCAATAATTTGATCGGAGCGGACGGGCTTGAACCGTCGACCTCTTGAACCCCATTCAAGTGCGCTAGCCAACTGCGCTACGCTCCGTTATTATTTAACTAATTCTATATCAACAGTTTGTGAAATGTTACTATTTTCAGACTTTTGCGATTCTGGCGAAAGTGTCCAAAAAGTGTCCATTCTCCGACCCAAAACGTCAACCGCATGCTTCTTATGACTTGGTGACAAATGGCTATATCGCAGCGTCATTCGAATATCCTTATGCCCTAACAATTCCCGCACCGTATTAATATCTATCCCAGACATGACCAGTTGACTGGCAAAAGTATGCCTTAAGTCGTGGAAATGAAAATCTTTTATACCAGACTTTTTCAGGGCTGTAAAGAAGGATTTCCGGATATCGTGACATGGTTTACCAAGTGAATTACAGAAAATATATGGGCTTTCGGGGTGCTTTCGAACCCGGATCAGAGCAGTCTTGACTTGCTCATTTATGTAGACTTCGCGCTTTTCCCCGTTCTTGGTATCAAGCAAAGTAATGATATTGTTCTTAAAATCCACATCATGCCATTTAAGGCCGAAGAGTTCGCCTCTACGCATGCCGGTATTGAGCGCCAGGACAACGACCGGTCTCAACCTCTTGTTACAATTGGCCAGGACCTTGACGATTTCCTCCCTTTCGAGGAAACGCAAACGGCCCGCAGGTTCCTTAAGAAATTTGACGTTTCGGGCCGTGCTCTCATGCAGCTTGTCCCAGATTACGGCTTTCGAGAACATTGTTTTCAGAGTGGCCAGCTCACGGTTGACCGTTGCAGGGCCGACCTGCCCGGAGCGTTCGAGCTTAAATTTCTCAATGTCTTTGATAGCGATCGTGTAGAGGTATTTACCCCCGAAATATCCCTTGAGGGTTTCGAGATTATAAAAATCGGACTTCCAGCTTTTCTTGTTGGCTTTGCAGTGGATATTCAGAAATTCCGCTGCGAAGTCCTCGAACTTAATCTTTTCCTTCTTGCAAACATCGAGGAATCTGCCCTCGGCAATCTCGACCTTCCGTTTCGCCAGAACAGCTTCAGCCAATTTCCTGCTGTAACCAATAGTTTCCCGACGACGCTTACCGTTCGGGGAACGATAATCAATCATCCACATCCCGTTTTTCTTTTGTTTTAAACCCTTTAATTTTTTCATAATAACTAGTATAAATATTAATGGATTTAATTATACACCTTGACCGACTTTTCCTCTAGCCATTTTTCAATCTCTGAGAGTTCAAATCTAACCAGCCGGCCAATCTTATAATGCGGGATCTGTTTTGTGTGAACCCACGCATAAATGGTTCCGGCTTTGATCGCCAAATAATCAGATAATTCTTTTATGTCAATACGTCTATTACTCAATTCGAGTCCTTTTTAAAGACATCATCCACCTGTTTGGAGAGCTCCAGAAGCTCGGCGATTTCTCCCTTCGTGGCCGGCCAGTCCTGATCGACGTTAACCCGGGCAGCTTCAATCAAAGCCTTGAAATCAATTTTCAATCCATAGGTACTTTCCAGCTGGTCGCAAAGCAATCTTTGAAACTCTAGAATCTGCGCATACAATCGGATATCGTTTTCAAAGAATTTCTTGAAGACAACCTGGAGACTGTTTCTGTCCTTATTCATCAGATCAACAAGGAAGCTGATGGCCTCCTGCGGGTCATTGAATTCCATTTTAGGGCCTTTCTCAAAGATATCAGGAGAAAGTTCTGCCATATATCACCTCCGTTTAAATAGCGGGTTAATCTGCACTATGTATGCCTTCTTATGGTATTACGCAAACTGGAATTCCGGTAAAGCGCTTCTTCAATCACACCCGTTATAGCAGCGCGATTCCGATAAACATCTTGGGCATCCCACGCCTGGATCACAATAACCGGCTGGTTAGTCACGTACTGGTTGCCGAGGGACCGCCCCCGGTTCAAAAGGTTGATATTGTCCTCCCCCAATGCGCCAACGGCGCGGCGGGAAAGCACGGCTTCCCCGCTTTGCGCGATAATAGGAACCTCATCCCTGGCCATAAAACCGTTGTGCGCCCTAATCATCCCGCCGGCGTGGAATTCCTTAAGACCAAGCAAATTAAAAGGTGATGTTATTCCGAACATCCGGCCAAGCGTCATGGTTATCAGCCATTTCCCGGCCACGTCCGCGAGGATCCGCATAATCGACCGGCCGAAATCAGCGAACATTTCTCTCGCGCCTTTTATTTGTTCAGAAAACGGATTGAAGAAAAAGTCCCCCATTGACTTGGCCATGGCCTGCGCGGCCTGGGCAGAGGTGTCTTTCATGACGTCAGCCATTGTCTTGGTCTGCGTTATGACATCCCCGATCTGTTCTTTCAATTTTGCATAATCAAGACCGGCGCCACCCGAAAGCCATTTTATTAAACCCCCAAACGTTTTCCTTATCTGTTCGACAGATTTATCCACTCTATCGGCCAGACCGCCGGGCACTGTTCCAGACATCCCGGCTTCAAGAATCTTCCGTATTTCTCCTTCGATCTGAGCGACCATCTTGTGCTGTTCGATCGAATCTGCACGCAAGCTGCCGGAGAATTTATCAAGGGCATCAGAAGCCGCCAGGAAAGCCTCTTGCTGCGCCCCAGGGACCCGGGCAAGGACCTTCATAAAACCAGACAAGTGAACGGATGCGGTGATTAACCCATCGACCAAGCCCCCCATCATCTTATTAAAACCCAGTTGTACCATTTTGATGCCAATTTCGATCGCGTTCAGAATCGGGATGACTACTTTTTTGACCTTATCCCAGTGGACAATCATAAGAACGATACCGCCTACAAGCAGCATGATGCTACCCACAATCCCAATGATGATCCACTGGGCCGGGGTTAATGCCAAAACGAACGCGACGATCGCTGCCCTGGCTCTAAGTAAATTTACAACCAATTTCCCGATGACCGCTACCGCCGTAAGAGCAATACCAACCCAAAGCCCGATCTGGACGATATTTGTTTGCACCACGGGCCCGAGGCTATTCCATGCCTGGTAGAGCCTCCCAATGGCATTCGTGAGCGTTTGGACGGTAGGGATCATGGCTGTGGCCACGCTCAATTGAAAGGCTGCTGTAACCGTTTTGACCTTTTCCAACTCATCACTGACCGCCCGGCTATACCGGGCCGCGCCATGAAAGGCTAACGCCATAGGACCAGTGATCGCGGCGCCCAACATCAAGGCGGCGTTACTGATGTCATTTATCTGCCTCGCCATGTAGCGGGAATCGGATATAAACTTTTTGGCCATGGTGTTGAAATTCTTCGTTACTTCGTCTTTCAAACGGAAAATAATTTCCAGGACCCTATTTGTCATTGTTCACTCTCTTTCCGGCAGATCAATCTGCCCGTAACGCTTTACTGCTTCTTTGAAAAATACGATCGCTTTATGTTCACAATCCAAGGTCCTCTCTCGAATAACCCGAGCGAGTTCCTCAACATCCGCCTTCTTAATAAGCGCTGGCAAGTCGACGTATAAAAATTGCCTTAATGATACAGCTTCCGATTCAGCAATTTCACACCGCAGGATATCCACAATATTTCTCGGCAGATCCAATACGTTCCTTTCCAGTAACCAACTGTTAATGTCTCTAAGGGGATAAACATACTGCTTTGTCCCGATCTTCTCACGCGGCAACCCTGACCTGATCCAGTACTCGATTGTCTTGAAACTCTTTCCGTAAAATTCTGCCACTTCCGAAATAGATTCCAGAGCATAGCCAAGATTACCCTCGTCGATATATTTTAATGCTTGTTTGTCATTCTCAGTCGTCATATTGTAACTCATTGCATCTCCTTCCCTTATAGAAAAAAATATTTCCTCGACGCTGGCCGCGCGCCCCGCGCGCGACCCGCAATGGGCACCGGCAATAGAAGGACCCAAATAATTCCCGGGCATCTTTGATACGGCGCACATCAACCAGGCTGGCAGCCTCTCCACATAACTACCGGTCCCGAGTGTTACACATTGCCCTTTTAAATCGTGTGCGGAGAAGGGAGAAGGATGGGCTCCCTCTGTCATGCACTCATCGCACCGTTTTCATAACAAAGCCTCGAGACAGAGAGGAAGTATAGCAAGGATCTATCCCAAAGCTCCTCCGCATATTGTTCACCGGCCTACACACTTTCCTTGAGAGGTACTTCCATTTTCCTGCGGCATTTATCCAGGACACGTGGAACCTCTTCATCGACTCTAAGCGCACTGGCCCAAGTAGCATCACTCTGAATCTCCGTAATCTTTTCGTAATAAGTCGGGTACTTCACGGATGCCCTTAGCTTCTCTTCCTCTTCCTTCATCAAAGGATCGGTGTCTGGGTCGGATTCAAAAATAGTCCCGCGTCTTAGACGCTCTTCAGCCTTAACTCTTCCAAAAAGCTGTTCAGCTACGATCAAAAGCCTGGCTTTTGCCTTCGCTAATTCTCCGACCAGCTTGTTACGTTCCGGCAATAGAGCGTTTTGTTTTTTACCGGCAACATCATTTGCATTCTGGGCAATGGCTTCGTAAGTCTCGCGTAATCTCTCTTCCAGCTTAACGATGCCTTCCGCGACCGCTTCCGAATCAAGACGGACATTTTCCACCCGTCGATCAGCTTCCCTGACCTGGTCATCGGAAATAGGCTCACCGCATAATTTTCTTTGCCGTAACTCCTTGGCTTGGGCTCGCAACAAGTCTTGCTGTTTCGCATATTCGCTCCGCTCTTGCTCCAAGGCCACGATCTGCTCGGCAATTTCCTCCGGGTTATTACTTTTACTGTTGAGAATCTTTAAAAAATTGAATTTCATTTCGACGCCCCTTTCCTATTTTGTTGATGATTTCTATTTACGGAGCCGCAACGGTTGCGGCCTCCGTTTTTCCCTCACAAATTGCTGAATTGAGATTGCCTGCGTCCTGCTTTTCCCTTATCAATTCGGATTCAATTCTTAGGAATGCTGTCCCATTGCTCCCCCGGTACCTCTTCTTCAAAAATTGTTCGATTTTCCACCAAAGTATCTGCGGCATTTCCCGCATCATGGCCTTTATCATACCGTCCGTGGCAATTTTCCCGAGACGGTCTTCAATAAGGCGGTCCCAATTGACAACCTTCCCATTGCCACCAGCTGGACGCCCCTGGTCCTTATTTCTGCGCTCCCACGTGCGTACAGCGGCCCGCCAGTCCTTCATTTTGTTATTGCCTACCCGCCAGCCCTGTGATTGGTAAAAATCAAAAAACGTCTCGGGATCTATCTGGTTCTTACGGTCAATGCAGAAAGCCTTGATCTCCTCTAATGCAGGCGGTAGGAATATACCCTTTCCCGTCTTTCCACTCCTTTCAGTACCGTCATCCTTTTTTACCTTTACCTTACCATTACCTTTACCTGGACCCCTGCTAAGCCCCTTGTCAGGGGCTGGCAAGCCCCTTAATATTCCTTCTTTTTGAAGGATATTTATAATGGCACGATGAGCGTTGTTTTCCGGATTAAGCTCATCGAGGGATAATATCTTCTGTTGAAAAAGCACAAACTTTTTTATAAACCATTTTTCCGTAGAGATAACAACGACGCGATCAGTAAAAATTTTCAAATCAAAGGATTCTTGCCCGCAATGGAATTTTACTAGAGGCCAATTCACATTCCAAATACCGGCATGATTGCAAGTATCACAAAGATAAACCCAAAAAAGTTTATAGGGTGGGGGTAATCCGCAGAACCACGGGTCATTCCATTTTTCGGTTGCAGTGAATCTATTCGTCATTCCAACACCTATCCTCCGCTATAAATTCCATGTCTCGCGCTGAACTTATCGATAATTCGCAGATATTCCGCTATGATTGGTTTATGAAGCGCATCTCCGGCCTTCTTCGTAAGCGGCCGGAAGCAATAAAATTGGTTCCCCGTAGAAGAAAACTTCGTCGGGTAGACTAAACGAAAGCCATCAGGAGAGTTTAAAGAGGTGAAAATAGCAATACCACCAACGGCAAAATCGCCGTTGATAGTCGCGGAGGCGAAAGCGACAAGACCGTCTTTGGGAGAGATCGGAACAATCTGAATTTGAGAAATCGATAGACAATCCATGTTCTTACTTTTTTAAATAATTCTTAACTCTATTATCCAGAACACCAAAAAGATTGCCATGCTAAAAATCGGATACGAATTTAACAGAAGGGGGGCTAGTATTTCGAATATTGGGCAGATGTGACCAGATTGGTCAGGAACATCCTAACACGAAGAACAGGGCGGCTTGAATTTTAAATAAGTACCGCGGCCTATTTTCTCTCTATCGACATTGTTTTCTTTGGGATCTGTGCACCGGCCTTCGGTGGCCGCGCGCGTGGCCGCCAGTATTTTTTTCTCAAGACAACGACATTTCGAAATGATATGTTCAATAGTGGAGGTGGATAGACTGTTGCTTTGCGCAAGTGACTCGTATATTTTCCCAGGCGATTCTTTTACGTTGTGACGTTTGAGGTAATCTTCATAGATGCGGCGGTTTCGTTTTTCGGCACGTTTGGGCCATGGGTTAACACCACTCCCGAAATCTTCTTTTAAATAATACCTGATCAGCGGCCAAAAAGCGTCATATTCTGTGCGCGAAACCGCACGCTTAAAAATAATTGTACCTTTCTTATCGGGATCAGGAAAATAACGTCCATCCACTACTTTAAATTGAACAGGAGATTCCACCGGTAAACGAGGACAAATTTTTCCCCCTTTAATGTTTACATGCCATTCATTACAAAAATCTATCCATTTTTTAATAAGCTGGGCTCTCTCTGCACCCTCTAGGGATTTTTCAATAGTACTTTTCTTTAAATCCTTAAGGGATTTTTTAAAATCCGGTCTTTTCTGAATTTTCTTTGTTTCTCTCAAAAACCATTTCTTATAAAAAGAAGTTTTATAAAAAGCACCCAAAACTTCTTTTTCGGACTCATTTTTCCATTTTGTTTTTTGGGGAGGACACATCTTTATTACCTTTTCACTGCAACGGCCGTGGCCCGGCCGTATTGATTTCAATGGCTGCCTTTAGGCCGTAAATGCCCCCTTAAATGACTTTCAGGTGGCCAGGAAGACACCGGCCAGCGGGAACCGGCGCGCGAAGCTCCTTCTTAGACCTTAACGACCTTAAGACTTTCAATCATCCGGTCCAGATCAGACCGCTTGAACCGCAATGTCCTGGCGGGAAAGCGCGCCGGAACCACGCCATAGCGCTGCCATGACGGCCAGATCCGCTTTGTGTGCCCTTCACTGATGCCCAGATATTCGGCTGATTGTTTCAAGTTCAGATAGGCTGGCGTTATTACAGCTGGAGCTCGTGTCTTTCCCATTTTCCCTCTCCACATTTAAGCTGGTTTTTTCTTGAGTCTTTCCCACGGCATAAGCATGTTACCATAACTTGCCACCCCGGGCTATGGTCAGTTGCGCTTGGCTGTCGAACGGGTAGCCCCGACTAATTCTTGCTTAACGACAACACCGGAAAAATACTTCTTTAAGGTTGCCGAATATTTACCGATAGAGAAATGACATCTTTTATCAAGTAAGACCAGATCTCCTGCTTTGGGCTTTCTCATAAGATCAACGGTAATTTGAAATAGCAATTTGTTCATCATCCCCTCCTGTTTTGTTGAACATTGTTGCAGTTGGAGCGCTTGTCTTTTTCATTACAGCTCTTTTAGTTTTGTTGATTCGATTTACCGACAGCATAACAAAACGAGCAAAAGGATCCTTTAAGGCATCCTTGACCTCGGGAATTTTAAGCAATTCTCTGACTTCTGATTCTGTGTATCTGCGGCCGTTGGCAGGTTCGGGTAAATGCGATGTTCTCATAATCCCCTCTTCTTTTGTTGAACATTGTTTATACGTTTCTGGACAAAAAAATATCGCTATACTTTTTTGCCGTATTTCTTGACGAGCCAAATAAAAAATTGGGCAACGCTGTGGAACCCGTTGGATTGGGCGGCCTCTTCGACCATTTGTTTTTCTTCGTCTGTCACCCGGATAGCGATAACCTTGTCTTTGAGATCTTTTTTCATGTTAATTCAGATATTTCGGTAAGCAGAGGGGCGTTGAGAGATAAGAGTGACTATGACTTTTTTTGGGTTCTTGTCAATGCTATAAATTACGCGATAATCACCCACACGATATCTATATCGTTTCTCTTCGCCCCGAAGCCGTTTTATGTTCGGACCGTAAAAGGGATTTGTCTCCAAGGATTCAAAGCACTTGTTGAGTCTTCCCGAGAGTTCCAGAGAACAGTTTTTGTAGAATTTCAAGGCATGGGATACCAGGATTACTTCAAACCTATCCACGTTTTACTGTTCTCCAATTGATGCCTTTCCCTTTGAGATATTCCCTTTCGCCTTCGGCTATTTCTTTCAGCTCTTTGGCTGTCAGAGAATCCTCGAGACGCTCAACCAGCAATTCCCTTACGAAAGAAGAAAGAGATTTGTAGTTGCTTTCGCATAGCTTTTTTACCTGGTTGTAAAGCGGGGCAGGCATTCTTATGAGTAATTCCTTGTTCATCGTTACAGCCATATTTATCACCTCCATAGAAAATATATCATAGTGATATACTTTTGTCAAGGTTAAAAGAACGGTGCACGGCCAGTCTCCAGTGGGCTTTGCCTGCGACCGGGATCGAACTCCCCATGACGCGGCCGTGGGCGCCGCGATACGAGGCGCTTGGGACCCGGGCTGCGCGCCAAGATGGCAAAAAAGGTTGGCGGATTCTCAATTATGATAAAGATGTTTTTTACAGCGACACTGACCCGCGGGGCCGGTGTCCAAAAAGTGTCCAAAATTGGACAAAATGGACAAGATTTTTTGCAGTCTTTTGAGTCAGTTTAAAAACGAAAAAGCACATTTTCTCATCGAGAAATGTGCTTTTTCAATTAAATCAATCAGTTATGAAAAACAGCAGGAATCGGAACCCCATTCAAGTGCGCTAGCCAACTGCGCTACGCTCCGGATATGCAATAAATTTAAGATAAGTAATTATACTATAACCGCTTGGGCATGCAAATGGAAAAGCATGGTCTTTTCAGGGCAGTCTAAACTAAAGCTCGGGGTTGGAACTAATAAGATCGGGGGCCTTTGTTAAGTAACGCAATCACCTTTTGACATTCTGCGGGGTCATTGACATTGTCGAGCAGGAATTCCGCATCCAGCTCAAGCAGATGGACATCTGAATGAGAAAGAATACGCCGCGGACAATCCGTCCCGGCCCCAAGGAATTCCAGCAAACGAAATCGTGCTTTAGGCTCATAAATGACACACAAGGGCTCGGGCTGGCCGTTTTTTCGCGCGCTGCGGTAAGCGGTCGCCATCTTAAAAGGGTTACGGTTATGCACCAGCTTTTCGATGACACGGCTATCCACAAACGGGAGATCGCACGCCAGCACCAGCCATGCCGCTTCCGGGAACTTCGTTGCAGCCGTCAAGATCCCGCCTAATGGCCCAATGTCAAGAAACGTGTCGTGGAGCTGGGGCAATATTTTATGCCCCGATAAATAGGATTGCCCGGCCCGGCTGGAGACATAAACCTGATCACAATACCCCGAAAGAAGATCAAAACAATAAGCGGCCTGGCTTTTCCCGTGATATTCCAGCAGAGATTTATCCTTATTCATACGCGTACTCCTGCCGCCGGCCAAAACAAGGCCGTATAAGGGAATTTCCTTCACGCGACTTTCAAAAAATGAAAGCACATGCCGCTCTATCCCATCCGTGTCTTCATGCCGGAAATGCGGTTTTCCCGTCGGAATATTACCTTTAAGATCACCAATATAAGCGATGACGTTGCCTCTCTGAAAACCACCGGGATTGTCAAGAATATCCACATGTTCGTCAAGGACAACAATAGTTGGGACATCCCGGCCGGAATATCCCTCCAGAAGAAAAAAATTACTTTCCAGAATCGATGGAGGATGCATCAGCTCACTGGAGCTGTCCGTATAAATTAAGATATTCCCTCGCGGATCGTTTACAAAAACCATCCACGCGCCGCTTTGTCGCAATTGTTCAATATCCCGTGCACGGGCGTCCTCTTTTTGCTGAATAAAATATCCGATTTTATAGCGTTTCGAAAGCCGCTGGAGGAGCCGCTCGATCAAAACCGTTTTCCCGGCCGCCCCGTAAAAAGCAACCTCAAACGGATGAAAAAAGAATGATTGGTTCAAAGCCGATGATCTATGAGACATGTGATATATATTAACAAATTTTCCGTCGGTATGCCTTAAAAAAAACCCGCTGTTTCTATTCAATTATTTAGAAACAGCGGGGTAAATTAACCCGGTAACGTTCTACTCTCCCATAGCCTTGCGACTAAAGTACCATCGACCTCGAAGGGCTTAACTTCCGTATTCGGAATGGGAACGGGTGTGGCCCCTTCAGTAAAGTCACCGGAATATCAAAGGGTCAGAGGTCAAAGATCTCTGACCAAATAAAACAATTATGTAAGGAAAGACGCAAAAACAATCCACTTTGAAACATTTACAACTTAATAGAAGGCCAAGCTGTCGGCTTATTAGTACTGCTTAGCTGAACCCCTTACGGGGCTTACACTCGCAGCCTATCAACCTGGTAGTCTACCAGGAGCCTCTCCTCCCTTGCGGGAGATCGATACCTAATCTTGGGGTTGGCTTCGCACTTAGATGCATTCAGCGCTTATCTTTTCCAGACTTGGCTACCCAGCCATTACCCTTGGCAGGATAACTGGAACACCAGAGGTCTGTATCTCCCGGTCCTCTCGTACTGAGGAGATCTCC
>JACRHP010000053.1 GCA_016212005.1 Candidatus Omnitrophota bacterium
GCCAAGAAATATATCAACCGCGGGCTGTCTTTCCTGGACCTTATCCAGGAAGGCAACATGGGCCTTATCCGCGCGGTGGAAAAGTTTGAATACAAGCGCGGTTATAAATTCTCGACGTACGCTACCTGGTGGATCCGCCAGGCGATCACGCGTTCAATCGCCGACCAGGCGCGCACGATCCGTATCCCGGTCCACATGACCGAGACGATCAACAAGATCATCAGGGTTTCGCGCCTTTTTGTCCAGGAATACGGACGTGAACCCTCCGCCCAGGAGATCGCCAGACAGATGCGCATCCCCATCAGCAAGGTGAAGGAAATTTTAAAGATTTCCCAGGTACCGATTTCTTTGCAGACACCGATAGGAGACGAGGGCGACACGCATTTCGGCGATTTTATCGAGGATAAAAGGGCCATTTCCCCGGCCAACGCCACCTTGCAGTCGATGCTCAAGGACGAGATCGGGCATGTCCTTCACACGCTCGACGATCGGGAGCGCAAGATCCTGGAACTGCGCTTCGGCATCCACGATGGCACCACCCGCACGCTTGAGGAGGTGGGGAGCGAATTTAACGTGACCCGCGAGCGCGTGCGCCAGATCGAGTCCAAGGCCCTGCGCAAACTGCGTCATCCTACCCGTTCCCGGCGTATCAAGCAGTTCCTGGATATGGCCGCCAAGGAAGACCAGCCTATCTAAAAGGTTCCCGGGGGCCTTTTCTTCTCGCCGGAACATTCTCGGGGTTATTTTTTCCTATGCGATTAAGAGGGAAGAAAATCAGTTTTGCCGTTGTCCGTAAAAAACTGCCCGGCGGCCGTACTGTGAACGTGGACATCGTGGAGCATCCCGGGGCTGTACTGATCGTTCCGTTTCTTTCCAGAGACAAGTTAATTTTTTTACATCAATACCGTCCGGTCCTGGGTAAATACCT
Source organism: Candidatus Omnitrophota bacterium (assembly GCA_016212005.1). Classification (GTDB taxonomy): domain Bacteria; phylum Omnitrophota; class Gorgyraeia; order Zapsychrales; family Zapsychraceae; genus UBA10015. The sequence goes on from JACRHP010000053.1 coordinate 929, forward strand.
GCTGGAACTTCCGGCAGGTACGCTGGGCAAAAAGGAACGTCCGCTGGATTGCGCCCGCAGGGAGCTTGTGGAGGAGACGGACCACCGGGCGGGCCGGTGTGTCCGGCTGGGCAAGATTTATCCAGTGCCCGGTTACTCCACCGAAGTCATTTATATTTATAAAGCAGAGAACCTGGTCCGGGAAAAGGGGACCAAAGATATGGATGAAGTGATCCGCGTACGGTTTTTGGGTAGAAGCGAGGTCAAGAAATTTCTTCAGGCCGGACGTATCACAGATGCCAAAACGCTTGCGGCGCTGGTTTTGTGCGGATGGGTGTCTTAGTTGGAGGAGTTATGACCGCCAAATTTACGACAGTAATTTTTTTGGCGCTGTTGTTCCTGTTGGTGCTTGCGCAGAACTCGCAATTGATAGAATTACGCTTTCTTTTTTGGCATTTTAGCGTCTCCCGCATCATCCTTCTGCCGTTACTTGTCTTCATAGGGCTGTTGCTTGGCTTTGTTTGGGGACGGCGTTCCAGGAAGCGTTCCTGACCATTCCCAGGGCGGAGAACATTGTATTTAACCCGTTGAACCCGAAGACGTTTTGGCAGTGACAGACAGCTCTTCCCGGGCCGATAAAACAAGTTGAAAATAAAATAGGCTTGTGATATGCTTAAACGATTTTTCCGACGTTCCATATCAGGGCCGGAGTTGCTATCAAATTGGCGGGCCCATAGCTCAGTCGGTTAGAGCAGGTGACTCATAATCACTTGGTCCCTGGTTCGAGTCCAGGTGGGCCCAGGTAAAAGCAGTGGTAAGCACTTATCACTGATCTGCGGACTCATAGCTCAGTTGGTTAGAGCGTCGCCCTCACATGGCGAAGGTCGTAGGTTCGACCCCTACTGAGTCCATATAGTTTCAAAATTGACCGAATGTTTCTGCAAAAGATAAAGGACGTATATCGTGCCGGAGATCTCCGTTAAAGACCAGGTAAAGAGGCTTGTCGACCTGCAGAAGCTCGATGGGGAAATTTACCGTTTTAAAGTCGAATTGATTGAAAAGCCGGCGCTGATCGAGGAATTAAGAAAGAAATTTGAAGCCAGCAAATCGCACCTTCTTAAGCTGGAAGAGAAGCTTAAAGGAGTCCAGCTCAAACGCAAGGAACTGGAACTTGACCTTAAAGCCAAGGAAGATAATATCATCAAGGCCAACGGCCAGCTTTCGCAGATCAAGACCAACAAGGAATACCAGGCCAAGCTGACGGAGATCGCCAGCATCAAGGCCGACAAATCGATCATTGAAGAAAAAATACTCCTCTCGTATGACGAGACGGACACCGTGCAGGCCGAAGTTGCCAAAGAAGAAATTGTCGTCGATGGTGCGGAGAAGCAATACCTGACCCAAAAAAAACAAGTGGAAGAGGAAATGATGTTGATACAGGACCGTGTCAAGGTCCTTGATTCCCAGCGCAAGCAATTGCTCCCCGGGGTAGATAAAGTTTCGTTGCAGCGGTATGAAAAGGTATTGGCCCATAAAAACGGTCTGGCGATCGTCCCGGTTAAAGACAGTTCCTGCGGCGGCTGTTACATGAACGTGAATCCCCAGACGATCAACGCCATCAAGATGCATGACCAGTTCGTCGTCTGCGAGATATGTCAGCGGATCCTGTATATCGAAGATGATCTTTGACCCTGTGAAGCCACGGGTGGTGATCGATGAACACTGTGCTTGAGATATTTGTCGACGGCGCCTGCAGCGGCAATCCGGGGCCGGCGGGAATTGGTGTCGTGATCAAACGCGGCGGCAAAACGATCGCCGAGATTTCCAAAGCGATCGGCGAAGCGACCAACAATATCGCCGAATATTCAGCGCTTATCTGCGCCTTGCAGGAAGCATTGGTCCTCAAAGCGGCAAGGGTGAAAATTTTTACGGATAGCGAACTGATGTTTCATCAGCTGACCGGAAGCTACAAGGTCAAGGACCAAAAGCTGAAATTTTTGCATGATCAGGCACAGCAACTTAAACGCGGGTTTGCAAACGTCGAACTGGTCCACGTTCCCCGCGAAAAAAATAAAGAAGCAGATAAGTTAGCTACCAGCTCTTTGAATCATATTAACAAAAAGCAGGCCAAGATGGTTGCCACGCTGTTTGACTCATTCGGCCCCGCACAGCGGGGCTCTCAGAGTCAACCCTGAGCGAAAGCGAAGGGTCGACAACAGCGCGGAGGAAAGTCCGAGCTCCGAAGGATAATGCACTCTGTTAACGCAGAGTTCTTTCCCTTTTCCTTGATGGAAGGTAAGGGAAAGAAGATTAGAGCTACAGAGACGAGTTGCCTATTGCCTTTACTTTGCTTCGCAAACTAAAGGCAAAGCATAAGCAGGCAAAGTGAAACGAGCAATCTCTGCATGGAGCAAGGCCGCATAGGGGAAGAGTATTGACTGGCTTTTCGTTAAGTTTAGGTCAATACGCGAGGTGATCCGCTTCGTTCGCATTCCCGGGTAGGCCGCAAGAGTCCAAGGAGCAATCCTTGGAGTTAGTTGAATAACCATCACCCTGAAGGGTTCTCCCCTCGGGAGAACAGAACTCGGCTTATTGGCCTGCTTTAAATTTTAAATAAATCGTTAAATAGTAATGGAGGTATTTAGCAATGTCAGGTCATTCAAAATGGGCAAAAATTAAGCATAAAAAAGGCGCGGAAGACGCCAAGCGCGGCGCGGCGTTCACCAAGATGATCCGCGAGATCACGGCGGCGGCAAAAGACGGCGGCGGAAATGTCGATACGAACGTGCGCTTAAGAGCGGCTATTGAGCGTGCCAAGGGCATTAACATGCAGAAGTCCAATATTGAGAACGCCATTAAAAAGGGCACGGGTGAGCTTCCGGGGATTGTCTATGAAAGCGCGACATTTGACGCATATGGTCCAGGTGGTGTGGCCATGCTTATCGATGCTCTGACGGATAACAAAAACAGGACCACAGCGGAAATTCGTAATATCCTTTCTAAAAAAAGCGGCAGTTTGGCCGGGCCTGGTGCGACGTCATATCTGTTCAGTAAAAAAGGGTTTTTGGCCGTCGACAAAGACAAGGTCAACGAGGAAACGTTGATGGAGATCGCCCTTGACGCCGGGGCCGAGGACATCAAGTCCGAGGGACAGAGTTACGAGATCACTTGTGATATCGCCAGCTTTCAAAAGGTCAAGGACGCCATCACCGCGAAAAAGATCCCCATTGCTACGGCTGAAATGACTATGTTACCCAGTAATTATATCCGTATCATCGGTGAAGACGCCAAATCGCTGTTGTCGCTCATGGAGGCGCTGGAAGATCAGGAGGATGTCCAGAACGTGTACGCCAATTTTGACATCCCCGATGAGGAGATGGAGAAGATTACCCAGGAGAAATGAGAATCCTCGGCGTTGACCCCGGCCTGAAGGCGACCGGCTATGGCGTGGTGGAATTTGAGGCCAACAGGATCAAACTGCTGGAGACCGGGACCATCGAGCCCAGGCAAAAGGATTTTATCCAGAACCGTATCAAAACGATTTATGTCGCGCTCAGCGAGGTGGTGGACCAGCACCGCCCCGATGTCCTTGTCCTTGAAAAATTGTACGCGCATTATAACCATCCGACGACGGCCAGTATTCTGGGTCACGTGCGCGGCGTTATTTGTCTTGTGTGCGCCCAGAAAGATTTGGGCCTGGTTGAGCATAGCGTCAAGCGCATCCGCCAGGCCTTGACTGGAAACGGTAACGCTTCCAAGCTGCAGGTCCGGCGGGTGGTCGGCCAGGCGCTCGGCATTGACGAGAACAAATTGACTTTGGATGCCAGCGACGCCCTGGCACTGGCGTTGGGATATATTCATCTGCACTGCCGAAGGCTATGATCGCACGAATCACGGGAAAACTCGTCGAAAAACAGGATCATTCGCTCATTGTCAATGTCCACGGCATTTGTTATGAGATCATGGTACCGGCCTTTGTCCTGGCAAGCGTGGAGGAGACCCAGGACGTCCTGGGAGATGTGCATCTGGTGATTTATCATTATATGCAGATCACTCCATCGTCAGGAGTCCCCACCTTGATCGGGTTTATCAACGAGATCGAGAGGGATTTTTTCCTGCAGTTCATTAAAGTCTCGGGAATAGGCCCGCGCGCGGCGGTCAAAGCGCTCAATAAACCCATTTCGGAAATCACCCGCGCCATCCACGCGGGAGACATTGAATATCTCAAGACCCTTCCCGGGATCGGTGTCCAAAAAGCCAAAGAGGTCGTCGCCAAACTCCAGGGGAAGATCGGCAGATTCGGGCTGATCCAGGACAAAGAAAAAGTCCTGGCTTCTGTGAAAGAGACTTCCGGTTGGCAAGAGGAGGCGCTGGACGTCCTTTTGCAGCTTCAGTACAAGCGTCACGAGGCCAGGGAGATGATCCAGAAAACGTTGGACCGCGTCAAGGGGATACGCAGCGCTGAGGAATTGTTAAACGAAATTTATAACCAGAAAATCCGCCCCGGCGCTCCAACGGCTGGCGCGGGGGTAACCTTAAACGAAAGACGGACATGACAGACCAAACGCTCAACGAAATAGATTCGGAACAAAGCCGGCATGTCAAAGGCGTTGTGGAGGCATTGCTGTTTGTCAACGAGAAGCCGGTGACGCTCGATCAGATAAAACGCGTGCTGGGAACGCCGGGTGTCGCCGAGATCAAAAACATCATCCAGGCTTTAAGCGAGGAATACAAACAAAGGCAAAGCGGCATACGTATCGTCGAGATTGCCGGCGGCTACCAGATGCTCAGCAGCCCCGGTTACGCCTCCTATATCCGCGATTTCTACAAGACCAAACATAAGGAAAAATTGTCCAAGCCGGCGCTGGAGACACTGGCCATCGTCGCCTACAAACAGCCCGTCACGCGCACGGACGTGGAACTCATCCGCGGGGTCAATTCCGACGGGGTTATCGCGCACCTTTTAAGCAAGGAGCTTATCAAACCCGTCGGACGAAAAGACGTGCCCGGCAGGCCTTTTCTTTACGGCACGACCAAACAGTTCATGGAATATTTCGGGCTTAAATCTCTTGATGATTTGCCCAAGTTGGAAGAATTCCCGACATTGACGCCGGCGGCTGAAATGGAAACCGGTGAATCCATCCCCGCGCCCGTGGAAGAACAACGATCCGCCGGGCAACAGGATGAAAGCGCGGCCGCAAGCGCCGGTCAACAGCTTCAGGAAGTTGAGGAAAACAATGCTCAACAGTCTGCGTAAAAAAATTGACATTATCGACAGCCGGATGGTGGCCCTGCTCAACCAGCGGGCCAGGCTCAGCCTTGCCATCGGCAAGGAAAAAATTAAAAATAGCAAGGGCATTTACTCGCCCCACCGCGAGAAGCAAGTGCTCCAACGCATCCGGGACCTCAATAAGGGGCCGATGAGCTATGAGGATTTTGAATCGATCTATCGTGAAATTATGTCGAGTTCGCTTGCCCTGGAGAAATCTTTGCGGATCGCGTATTTAGGCACGGAAGGGTCCCACACTCACCTGGCGGCAAATAAAAAATTCGGTTCGCGGGTGACGTATATTCCCTGTGAGAGTATTCCGGAGGTGTTCCAGAAAGTCGAGTACGGCGACTGTGATTACGGTGTGGTGCCTATCGAGAACTCCATCGAGGGGGCGGTGACCACGACGTTTGACCTTCTCGTCGATTCCGAGTTGAAGGCCTGCGCCCAAATCCTGATGAAGATCTCGCATAACCTCTTGTCGCGTACGCGGGATATCAGGGATATCCGGCGTATTTATTCTAACCCCCAGGTGTTTGGACAGTGCCGGAACTGGCTGTTGGAGAATGCGCCCCGGGCGGGGCATATTGGGGTGGCTTCAACGACCGAGGCGGCCAGGCGCGCCAAGAAGGAGAAGGGCGCCGCGGCCATTGCCTCGAGCCTGGCGGCCAAGATTTATGGAATCCCCACCGTCCGGACCAACATCCAGGATATCGCCCATAACACGACGCGGTTTCTGGTTTTGGCAACACACGATGTCCCGCCGACGGGCCGCGACCGCACTACGATCCTGTTCTCGATCAAGGACAAGGTGGGGGCGTTGCACGCGATGTTGACCCCGTTCGTTAAAAACAAGATCAACCTGACGAAGATCGAGTCGCGCCCGGCCAAGAAAAAGGCCTGGGATTACTATTTCTTCGTCGATTTTGAGGGGCATCGGATGGACAAGAACGTCCAAAAGGCGCTGGGCCAGCTGGAGGGAATGTGCAAGTATTTGAAAGTGATCGGGTCTTACCCGGTCATGGATTGACCGACTGATGCGCCGCTTCGCCCAAAAGACGATTTTTAAAGTCCAACTTTATGTGCCGGGCAGGCCTATCGAGGAAGTCAAGCGGGAGCTGGGGTTAAAGGACGTTATCAAGCTCGCTTCCAACGAGAACCCTTGGGGCCCGTCCCCGAAGGCCGTCGCGGCCATCATGAAGGAAGCCAGGCAGGTCAACCGTTATCCCGACGGCGACTGTTTTTACCTGCGTCAAGCACTCGCCAAACGTCTGCAAGTTTCCCCCCGGCAGCTTGTCTTCGGCAACGGTTCCGATGAGATCATCGTCCTGGCGGCGCGGACCTTCATCCGGCCCGGCGATGAGGTCATTATCGCGAAGCCTTCGTTTCTTATCTATGATATCGCCGCGACGATCGCCGGCGCCAGGGTGAAAGCCGTCCCCTTAAAGAATTTTCGTTACGACCTGGAAGGGATGAAAAAGGCCGTCAGCAAAAAGACGCGGATCATTTTTCTGGGTAACCCGGACAACCCTTCGGGACAATACTTCACGCAGAAGCAGGTCGAGCGTTTCCTGGATGGGCTGCGCCGGGACATTTTGATCTTTATCGACGAGGCATACCATGAATACGTCCAGGCCCCGGATTACGTCGATGCCATCGGTCTGTTAAAACGGCACAAGAATATCCTCGCCACCCGCACGTTCTCGAAAATGTACGGCCTGGCGGGACTGCGCGTCGGTTACGGGATCGGCGATGAAGAGACTGTCGATTGTCTCAACCGCGTCCGCGAGCCGTTCAATGTTAACTCGCTGGCACAGGCCGCGGCACTGGCGTGCCTCAATGACCGCCCGTATTATCAGAAGCTGGCCGTTGAGATTGAGCGTCAGCGCAAGGCCATTTACGCGGGGCTGGGGAAATTGGGGGTAAAATATATTGAAAGTTGTACTAATTTTGTTCTAATGGATATGCGCCAGGATGCTTCCCGTATCGTCCGGGCGTTGTTGGCTAAAGGCGTCATTGTGCGGGATATGCGTGCCTGGGGGTTGGAACGTTTTATCCGGGTCACCATCGGTACCGCGGTGGAAAATGAGCGGTTCCTGAACGCGCTTAAGGAAATCCTATGATAGTTATTTTAAAATCGGACGTGACCGAGGATCAAATTAATCATATCCTTGAGAAAACCGGAAAACTTGGGTTAAAGGCCCATATTTCCCGGGGCGTGGAGAGGACGATCATCGGCCTCATTGGGCCGGAGGACGTCCTTCAGGTCACTCCGCTGGAAGTGTTCCCCGGCGTCGAGCGGGTGCTCCCCGTTTTGTCGCCTTACCGGCTGGTATCGCGGGAGTTCAAGAAGGAAGATTCCATTGTCCCGATCAATGACCAGATCAAGATCGGCGGCAAATGCGTCCATGTGATGGCGGGTCCGTGTTCGATCGAAACCGCCGAGGGGATCCGCGCCATCGCCCAAAAGGTCAAAAAGGCCGGGGCGACGGTCCTGCGCGGCGGGGCATTCAAGCCGCGGACCTCTCCGTATGATTTTCAGGGTTTGGGCGAGGAGGGATTAAAATATCTTGCTGATGCGGGCCGGGAATGCGGCCTGGCGACGGTGACCGAAGTCATGGACCCGCGCGACGTGGGACTCATTTGCCGGTACACCGACATCTTGCAGATAGGCGCCCGGAACATGCAGAATTTTTCTTTACTGAAGGAAGTGGGCAAGGTGCACAAACCAGTATTGCTCAAGCGCGGCATCGCCGCGACTATCAAGGAATGGCTCATGTCCGCCGAGTACATACTGGCCAACGGGAACTTTAACGTCATTTTATGCGAACGCGGCATCCGGACTTTTGAGACGGCCACGCGCAACACTCTGGACATCAACGCGATCCCCGTGGTCAAACAACTGTCGCATCTGCCGGTCATCGTGGACCCGAGCCACGCGACGGGCAAGTGGGACCTGGTGGCCAGCGCGGCCAAGGCGGGGGTCGCCGCCGGCTGCGACGGGTTGATGATCGAGGTCCACGAGAACCCGGAGGAAGCGTTATCAGACGGGCCGCAGTCACTGAAGCCCGAAAAGTTCGAAGCTTTGATGAAAGATTTAAGAAAAATCGCCGCGGCAGTTTCCCGGGAAATCTAAGGAGCTCTATGTTATCACGGACACATCTTTTCAGACAGGTGACAATTATCGGTGTCGGGTTGATGGGCGGATCCCTCGGCTTGGCTTTGAAAAAACGCGGGCTTGCCCAAGAGGTGGTCGGCGTTTCCCATCGGCAGGAATCGCTCGATAAGGCGATCAATGCCCAGGCCATCGATTCCGGTTCTCTGGACCTGCAAAAAGGAATCGCCAACGCTGAACTTGTTGTCCTGGCTACGCCAGTCCAGACCATCATTCAGCACATTGCTTTGATTAACGCCCACCTTCGCCGGGGATGTCTTGTCACCGACTTGGGCAGCGCCAAGGAAGAGATCGTTTTAAGGGCAGAGAACACGCTGTCGGCGCCGGGACTTTTTGTCGGCTCGCATCCTTTGGCCGGTTCCGAGAAGACCGGGGCCGAGAACGCCAGCGCGGACCTATTTGAGAACACGCGCTGTATCATGACCCCGACGGAGAAAACAAGCCCCGTTGCCAAAGAGAAAATCAGATTTCTCTGGACCAAACTCGGCGCGCAGGTTGAGTTTTTATCTCCCGAAGACCACGACAAAATCTTGGCCCAAGTAAGCCACCTGCCGCATCTTCTGGCTTATGCCCTAATGGAATCCATCCCCGGGGAATCCCTGGGCTACGCGCTGCAGGGGCTTAAAGATTCGACCCGCATCGCCGCTTCCTCCCCCCAGATGTGGAACGACATTTGCCTGGCTAATTCCAAGAATGTCCTGCAGGCGCTGGACGCTTTGGTCAAGCAGTTGGCTTTCTTGCGCAAAACCATCAGCCAGCGCGATCAAAAGAACCTGGTTCAATTCTTCAGCAGGGCCAAAGAAAAACGCGATTCCATTTTTTAAATCAGAATGACACAAAAAACAAAGGCCGTGGCGCAGAAATTGGAAGTGATCACTATTGACGGCCCCGCGGGAGCGGGCAAAAGCACCGTTGCCAAGGAACTGGCCCGGCGGCTCGGCGTTTTTTATCTGGACACGGGCGCGATGTACCGTGCGCTCACCCTTAAGGCGATCCGTCTGGGGTTGAACTTAGAGGACGCCGCGACGTTGGTCGAAGCGGCTCGCGACACGAAGATCCGGCTGGAGAACCACAACAGCGGCACCAAAGTCCTCTTGGACGGCGAAGACGTCAGCGAAGCCATCCGTTCGCTGGAGGTGACCAATAAGACCTTTTATATCGCTCGCACCGGCGGCGTGCGCGAGATCATGGTCGGCTGGCAGCGGGAGATTGGCGCGCGCCAGAGCGTCGTCATCGAAGGCCGCGACGTGGGCACCGTGGTCTTCCCGAAGGCCGCGCACAAATTTTATCTCGACGCCGACTTCGAGGAACGCGTCCGCCGCCGGGTCAAGGAACTCCGGGAAAAAGGCAAGCAGGTTGATGAAGACAGCCTCAAAAAGGAATTGCAGGAACGCGATCACAAGGATTTCACCCGCGCCGTGGGCCCCTTGAAGGTGGCCGAGGACGCGGTCGTCATCGATACCACTCACCTGACGGTCAACGGGACGGTGGATGAGATACTCAAGCATATTAACAAATGAATACGCAAGTGGTCACCCAGTCACCAGGTCACCCGTCACACGTGTGACGTTGTGACTTGGTGACCTTGTGACGTGTATATGGACAAACCCCTCATCCGCAATTTTTCCATTATCGCCCATATCGACCACGGGAAATCCACCCTGGCCGACCGGCTTTTGCTGCATGCGGGCGCCATCGATGAGCGCAAGTTCCGCAACCAGATGCTCGATGACATGGACTTAGAGCGCGAACGCGGGATCACGATCAAAGCTTCAGCGGTCAAGCTCAACTATAAGGCCAAGGACGGCAAGACCTATGCGTTCAACCTGATCGACACCCCCGGCCACGTGGACTTCACGTACGAAGTGGAAAAATCCTTACGCGCCTGTGAAGGGGCGCTGTTGGTCGTTGACGTTTCCCAGGGCGTAGAATCGCAGACGGTCGCCAATTATTATCTGGCCGTTGAGAATAATTTGGAGATTTTACCGGTTATCAACAAGATTGACATTGCCAACATCGACATCGACCACGCCAAGTTGCAGCTCATTGAAATTCTCAATTTCAAGGAAAAGGACATCCAGATGGTCTCGGCCAAAGAGGGGATCGGCATCCCCGAGCTTTTCGAGAAGATCGTCGAATTCATCCCCAAGCCGGAGGGCGACGATAATTTGCCCTTGCAGGCTTTGATTTTTGACATGAAGTATGATATTTACAAGGGGATCATCATTTACGTGCGCGTCGTCAACGGTGTCATCCGCGAGAATATGGCGATCAAGATGATGCACACGGCTAAGGAAGCGCATATCGAGGAGATCGGCGTCTTCGCCCCCGAAGCGGTACGGGTGAGGGAGTTAACGAGCGGCGAGGTCGGCTATATCACCTGCAACATCCACGAGCCGCGTGAGGTGAGCGTGGGCGATACCTTGACCGAGACGGCCAACCCTGCGGCCGAGCCGTTGCAAGGCTACCGTCAATTGAACCCGCTCGTTTTCTGCGGAGTGTATCCGGTCAACTCCAAGGATTTTTTGCAGCTGCGCGAGGCGATCGACAAGCTGCGCCTGAGCGACCCGAGCTTTGTGTTCGAACCCGAAAGTTCGCAGTCTTTCGGCAACGGTTTTCGCTGCGGCTTTCTGGGGCTGTTGCATATGGATATTATCCAGGAGCGTTTGCAGCGTGAATACGACCTGAATCTTATCCTGACGACCCCGAACGTGCGCTACCGCGTGCACACCCGTGACGGCCAGGTCATCGACCTGGAGTGCCCGTCGGCCTTACCGGATGGCTCCAGCATCCAGAAGGTGGAGGAGCCTTATTTGACCGTGACGATCCTCACCCCCGTTGAACACATGGACAACGTGATCCAAATAGCCAAGGACAAGCGCGGGATCTTCGTGCAGAGCGAGTACGTGTCGGACCGGATGCGGGTCGTCTTTGACATCCCGCTCTCGGAAGTGATCGTGGATTTCAACGACATGATCAAATCCGTCACGCGCGGGTATGGTTCCATCGATTACAAATTGAAAGGTTTCTTACCGGCGAAGATCACCAAGCTCGATATCCTGATCAACGATTCGGTCTGTGACGCGTTTTCCTGTCTGGTGCACAAGGAATCCGCGTATCAAAAAGGCCTGGCGCTGGTGACCAAGCTCAAGGAACTGATCCCGCGCCAGCTTTTCGAGGTGCGTGTCCAGGCGTCCTGCGACGGGCGCATCATCTCGAGCGCGAGCATTAAACCAATGGGTAAAAATGTGACGGCCAAATGTTACGGCGGGGACATCACGCGCAAGAAAAAACTTTGGGAGAAACAAAAAGAAGGCAAGAAACGCATGAAGCAGGTGGGCAACGTCGAGATCCCGCAGGAAGCGTTTCGTGCAGCTTTAAAATTGTAAGTGAGAACCAATGTTGAAATCCGAAATCTGAATTTTATGAAAGCGAACTATGATGACCAGTAAGCCTCCAGTCCCAAAATCCGCGGCGCGTGAGTGGGTCGAATCGATCATTGTCGCGCTGCTGCTGGCCCTTTTTATCCGGGAATTTTTTATCCAGGCCTTCAAGATCCCCAGCGGGTCGATGATCCCCACGCTTCTCGTCGGTGACCGGTTGATGGTCAACAAACTCCGCTACGGGCCGAAGGTCCGTTTCACGGATAAACGCCTGCCGGGCTTTTCCAAAGCTAAACGCGGGGATATTATTGTCTTTATTTTTCCCGATGACCCCAAGCGGGATTTCATCAAACGTCTGATCGCTTTTGGGGGCGAGACGGTTGAGATCAAGGACGGGGATATTTATATTAACGGCAAGCATGTCGAGGACCTGCCGATCGACAAAATTTATTATTATAACCGCGGACAGTACGGGGAGGAAGGGCACCCTGTGACCGTGCCCAAGGGATACGTTTATGTGCTGGGAGATAACAGCGCTTCCAGCCATGACAGCCGGTTTTGGGGGGTTGTCCCCGACGCCAATATCATCGGCCGGGCGGAATTTATTTACTGGCCGCTTACCCGCTTGCGGTTTTTGGACGAGGCTCCGGGCGACCAAAATGGACGGAAAAAGTAGCCCGAGAGCGGCGGTGCCCGCCGTCATTCTTTTTCTGATAACAGCCGTTGGCTTGGGCGGCTGCCGGACATTGCCTTCTTCAAACCTGGAGCAGGAAACGCCGCGGGAGGTCAGGGACGCGGTGGTCTCCGTCTCGGGCGCGATGGCAGGGCATCCGTTAAGCGAAGAAGAAGCCCGTCGCCTGGAGCGGCAGGTGGTCACGGACCCCGGAGCGCAAAGCGCGATCAAGGCCATTACCTCTTCCGCCTCCGCTGGACCGGCGGAAGTGAAAGCGAAATACTGCCCCGTCGGCGGCGAACATTATGCCCCGAACCTGAAAGTTTGTCCCGTCCACAATGTCCCGCTAAAAGAGGTAGGTAAATAATATGGCACTTACTTTTGCAAACAAGATCACCGTTTGCCGCATCCTCGCGGTACCATTTTTCATCGCGACGGTACTGTACTACACACCGCAGAACGATTATCTGCGCCTGGTCGCTTTAGGGATTTTTTTGTTCGCTGTTATCTCGGACGCCGTCGACGGCTACGTGGCCCGGCACTACCGCCAGCGCACCAAGGCCGGCGCCGTCCTCGACCCCGTGGCGGACAAATTGCTTTTGATCAGCGCTTTTATCTGCCTGTATAAAGTCGGGGCGGTCGTGGGTGGAGGTGTCCGGTTTCCCGTCTGGCTGGTAGTCGGGGTTATCAGCCGCGACGTGATCCTGCTTGCGGGCGCGGCCATCATCCGTTTGTTCCACTCCGTGGAACACGGAGACTTTAACCTTGAACCGACTGTCTGGGGGAAGGCCACGACGTTTTTTCAGGTCTTGTCGGTCTTGGGGATATTGCTGCGCTGGCCGGTTTTTTGCGTCTTCTGGTATCCGATGATTGTATTGACCGTCGTCTCGGGCGTGGATTATATCCGTAAGGGAATTAAGATCATCAATAACGGAGTCGTCTCGTGAAATTTGTTCTGGGGCTCTGGGCCAGTTATTTTCTGGGGGCGGCCCCCACCGCCTACATCTTCGGAAAACTCTACAAAGGCATCGACATCCGCCAGCACGGGTCTGGAAACGTCGGCGCGACCAACGTCTTCCGGGTCCTCGGCAAAGGCCCCGGCATTATCGTCCTTGTCCTGGACATCCTCAAAGGGACGTTGGCGGTGACCGTGGTTGCCGATTTCTTTGGGCTTGCGCAAGTGTTCCATCGGATTATTCTCGGGCTGGTCGTCGTGAGCGGCCATAACTGGACGGTTTTCTTGAATTTTAAAGGAGGCAAAGGTATCGCCACCAGCCTCGGGGTTCTCATCGGGCTCACGCTCAAGATCGCCGCCATCCGCCCGGTACTTCTTGGGACCGTGGTCATCTGGCTGATTTCTTTTTTCGCGAGCGGCTTTGTTTCGCTTTCCTCGATTATCGCCAGCGTGTTCCTTCCTCTTATTATGGTGTTGACCGGTCAAACCATTGAACTGGTCGTCCTGGGCATTGTCTTTTGCGTCTTTGTCGTTGTGCGCCACAGGCCTAACATCCGACGGCTCCTGCGCGGCCAGGAGCCGCGCGTCCCCTTGCCGTTTCATAAAAGCAAATAACCCTCCCCTGTGTATCCATAAAAACCTTTGTTTTTATCGTAACTTCATGGAATCCTTCCATCAGCGACGGGGGAATTCCTGGAAAACGCTTTCCTATAGCAGTCCCTATCGTCTTGTTTGAAGCTCTTGGTGTGTTATACTCCCAGTGGTTAGGGAGGGGGGAGCCGTGAAAGAGTTACTCCACAAAAGACGCCGCGACGTCCATAAAGGTACCAAGCTTATCACCATCAATTCCCGGATAGAAGACAAGGAAAGCCGCACCCGCGTGCGCAAGAGTTTCCTCTATCATGTCACCCGTGCCGAAAAGCCCGGTGCCGGCATGACGTCCCCGGAGATCCATATCCGCAAGTCGTTCGACACGATCCATAAAATTGAGAAATTCTGTTTCCAGATCAAAGGAAGCTTTTACACGACCAACGGCGGTCTGGTCGCGAGGGTTTATTTCCATCATTGCCTCAATGTCCAGATATCCTGGAAAGATTTTTTTATTCCCCCAAAAACCAGCAGTTCTGGGTAGCCGGAATATCGGTGACCCAAGCAAAATAACGGATGGTTTAAAAGCCATCCGTTATTTTTTTGTTTTCCCCTTGCTGGACAATGCACCGGGAAGATGATATAAAAGCGGTGTCCGGGGTGGGTTCCCCGGGAGGAGTCCCTTAACGCAAGCACGGGCGCAAATCAATGGTGGAATCGACAGTCAAGATGGGAAGTTATCCTTCCGGGTCGGGGCGCCGGTACCGCGACCTCCTTGCCGACCAGGGCGTAAGGGTTGAGATTGCGGATGCCTTGAACCCGGGGCAGGTGACGCTGCTGGTCGACGCGCGGGACCAGGCAAAGGCCCAAAAGATCATCGAGGAATTCCAGACCGCCGCCCTGGACCAGGCGATTTTAGAGAGAGACTTGAGAGGCCCGCTCCAGAATTTTATTTCCTGGGTTATCTTTCTGGTTATCTTCGTAGGGCTGCTGGGGTTGTTGATTTTTTATCTGACGGGCGGCTTTTTCCCAGCGGAATCCCCGTAACCAATACCAGGGATTGGGAGTCTATTGGAATTTCAAAGGCAAGGTGAAATGAAAGGTCGCCCCGCGCGAGCCGTCGCTCTCCACCCATATCCGGCCGCCGTGCGCCTCCACCATTTTCTTCGAGATGGCCAGGCCCAGTCCGGTGCCGGACTCGCCGCCCGCGGAAGCCCCCGCGCCAAAGTAATCGAAGATCTTCGACAATTCCTCTTTTAAAATGCCCTGCCCCTGGTCCTGCAGGGAGATCTGGACGCGGTCATTGTATTTTTGGGCGGCTAATGTGACCTGTGTCTGCACCGGGGAATATTTGACGGCGTTGGCGATCAGGTTGTTGAGGACCTGGTGGACGCGGTGCGGGTCCATTTCGACCGCCCCCAGGTCGTCGGCGCAATGAAACTCCAGCCGGATCGACCTGGCCGCGGCCAGGTCGCGGTTGAACGCGACACATTCTTCCAGATACGGTTTCAAAGCGACCTTTTCGATTTTTAAATGGAGCTTGCCTGATTCAATGGCGCTGACATCGAGCAGATCTTCGACGAGATGCAGCATCCGCGCGCACCACTGCCGGATCCCTTTGAGCAATTCTTTTTGTTTGTCCGTCAGTTCCCCCAGATATCCGTCCATGATCAGGTCCAGCCGGCTGTTGATGAGCGATATGGGGCTGCGCAGGTCGTGGACGGCGAGGCCCAGGAACGTATTTTTCAGGTCGTTTAATTCCAGAAGCTGCTGGTAGAGGCGGCTTTTTTCGACGATCATCGAGAGCTGCCCGGCGATCTGGCTGAAGAGTTCCACGTGGGCGTCCCGGTACGTATTGGGCCGCGTGCTGGAAAAAAATATAAATCCGATGGGTTTGCCCGCCGCGACCAGCGGGCACGTCAGGTTGGAACGGATCCCCTCGGCGACGATCTTTTGAGTGGACACCGACGTGGGATGTTCTTTCAGGTAGAGTTTCAGGTCGTTGATGATGCGCGGGCGCCCCGTCGTGATGATCTTCTGCAGACTGCTGCCCTTCATCGGGGCCGTGTAGCCTTTGTAGATCTGGACGTCTTTGGTGTCCGAACGGGCCCAGTGGGCGCGCAGCACCGTTCCTTCCTCCTCCAGAAGGGCGAAGCCGATCCGGTTGTAGGGGATAATGGGGCGAAACGATTCATAGGTGTAGTTCAAGACCTCTTCCAGGACAATGCCCGCGTTGATCTTTTCGGTGACTTTGGAAAGCGCGGTGATCTCCCGGAATTTTTTTTCGATTATATCCCCCAGCTGGTTCAATATCTCCCCGAGGCGGGCAAGTTCGTCGTGTCCGCTGACCGGAATGCGGACATGATATTCGCCTTTCGTCATCTCGACGGCGGCCTTGATGATCTGTTCGATCCTGCGCTGCATAGATAGAGAGAAGGGACTGCGTTAAACGGATTTGAATTCGGCGATGAGCGCCTGCACGGTCTCTTTGGCGTCGCCGAAGACCATCCGGGTGTTGTCGTAATAGAACAGTTCGTTCTCGATGCCGGCGAATCCGGAGCGCATCGAGCGCTTCAGGACAAAGACAGTTTTTGCTTTATCGACGTTGATGATGGGCATGCCGTAGATGGGGCTGGACTTGTCGTGGCGCGCCGCGGGATTAACGACATCGTTGGCGCCGATGACGACCGCGACGTCAATGGTGTCGATAATGGGGTTGATCGCGTCCATTTCAAAAAGCTGGTCGTAAGGGACGTCGGCTTCCGCGAGTAGAACGTTCATGTGCCCGGGCATGCGCCCCGCCACGGGGTGGATCGCGTAACGCACCTCCGCGCCGTTATTCTCCAGAATTTTTCCCAGTTCGCGCACCGCGTGCTGGGCCTGCGCGACCGCCATTCCGTAGCCGGGGACAAAGACGACCGAGCGCGCCGCTTCCAGGACATAATAGGCGTCCTTGACGCTGATCGCTTTGGCCTCGCCCTTGACCTCGGAGGCCGCTTTTTTGGTAACGCTGCCAAATCCGCTAAATAAAACGTTGGTGAGCGAGCGGTTCATCGCCTTGCACATGATCCTGGTGAGGATGATCCCGCTGGCCCCGACCAATGATCCCGCCACAATGAGCATGCTGTTGATAATGACAAATCCCGTCGCGGCCCCGGCCATCCCCGAATAGCTGTTCAAGAGCGAGATCACCACCGGCATGTCCGCCCCGCCGATGGGGATCACGACCATCACCCCGAGAATGAGGGACAAGACCATAATGGCGACGAACAAAGGATAATTGTCCGCCGGATCCGGATGCAGGCAAAAGATGATCCCGCCGACAATCAGCGCCCCCAGCAAAAGTGAGTTGACGATCTTTTGTCCGGCAAAAAGGATCGGCTTGCCGGTGACGAATTTTTCTTCCAGCTTGGCCCAGGCGATAAAGCTTCCCGTGAAGGTGACCCCGCCGATCAAGACCGCCAGGTACGTGCTGATTGTGGTTAACAAAGAAGACTCGGGTTGATAATGATACGCGGCCCAGCCGACAATAAAGCTCGCCAGCCCGCCGGAGCCGTTGAGCAACCCCACCATCTGCGGCATCGAGGTCATGGCCACCCGGGTGGCCGCCAGAATTCCGATCCCGGTACCGACGGCCAGGCCGAAAGCGATCCATTGCCATTCCATCATGCCGCGCGTTAACAGGGTGGCGACGATGGCAATGAGCATCCCCACGGCGGAGAGCTGGTTGGCCTTGCGCGCCGAAACCGGCGAGCTCATCCGCTTGAGCCCGATCACGAACAAAACGGAGGAAATGATGTAACAAATTGTGATGAAGATCGTCAGGCTCACTTTTTCTCTCCGGTCGGTTTGGCTTTGAACATGCGTAACATCCGGTCGGTCACCAGATACCCGCCGACCACGTTGACCGTCGCGAAAATGACCGCCAGTGTGCCCAACGCCGTGCACAGGGCGCTGCCGGGGGTCAGTCCGACGGCCAGAAGGGCGCCGACGATGGTGATCCCCGAAATGGCGTTGGAGCCCGACATCAAAGGCGTGTGCAGGATCGAAGGGACCTTGGAGATGAGCTCCACGCCTAAAAAGATCGCGATGACGAAAAGGAAGATCAGATTGATCAGCGAAATTGGGTCAAGGTGCGTTTCCATAATTTTTCCTTATTTATGATAGTTAAAGGGATAACCTTTCCGGTGAATAAACCTTTGCGTCCAGATTCGCCATCGTTGTTGATGCCAATTCTTTCGTTCACAATCGCCCTTCCCCTCTGGGAAGGGCTCCAGTTCACTCCAGAATTGGCATCAACCAGTGACCTTTTCTTCGGGAAAGTTTGACTCACTGTGAGCAGGGCGTCATGAGGCCGAGCGGGCACGGTTCCCCCGCACTCTGACTTTCCGGGAGAGCGAGGCCGAAATGTCGAGTTTATTTTTCCACGCCGGGGAAAAATAAACGTCCCTGCGAACTGTGAGTCAAACGCCAAGTTATTTACCTTTATTTTTAATCTGCTCGTTGACGATCGCCCCGTTATGCGTAATGAGGCAACCTTTAATGAGGTCGCTGGCCGTATCGAGCACGAACGCTTTTTGCTCCGCGTTCCAGAACGATTCAATCAGACTGACCAGGTTGCTGGAATACATCTGGCTGGCGTGGACAGCGACGTGGCCGGGCAAATTTCCCAGGCCGATCACGCGTACGCCGTTGATCTCCACTTCTTCATCCAACCGGGAACCTTCCACGTTGCCGCCGCTTTCCACGGCCATGTCGACGATAATACTGCCCGGCTGCATCCGCGCAATCATATCTTTAGTAACAATGAGGGGCGCCTTGCGTCCGAACAACTGGGCCGTGGTGATGACAATGTCGGCGGTGGAACAGATTTTGGCCATGCCTTCGCGCTGTTTCTGCAATTGTTCGGGGGTGAGCGCCCTGGCGTAGCCGTCTTTGGTCTGGCCGGTTTCCCCGAGGTCGATCTTGACGAATTTCGCGCCCAGCGACTGGACCTGTTCTTCCACAACGGGACGCGTGTCGAAAGCCTCCACGCGCGCGCCGAGGCGTCGGGCCGTCGCGATGGCCTGCAGGCCCGCGACCCCGGCGCCGATAATGAATACCCGTGCCGGCGCGATCGTGCCCGCCGGGGTGGTCATCATCGGGATTATTTTGGAGAGCCGTTCGGCGGCGAGAATTACGGAAACATAGCCGGCGAGGTTGGCCTGGGAACTCAACGCGTCCATTTTCTGGGCGATCGTGGTGCGCGGGATCATTTCCATGCTGATCGAACTTACTCCCGCTTTGACGAAGACCTCGAGCAATTGGGGTTCGTTAAAAGGATCGAGAAAGCTGATGTGGACGACGCCTTTTTTCAGGCGCGAAATTTCTTCCAGCGGCGGTTTGCGCAGGCGAAGAACAATATCGGAAGAAGACAGGATCGCCGCACGATCGGTCACCTGCGCGCCGGCTTTTTTGTAGGCTTCGTCGCTCGCGTGGATGGAAGTGCCGAGGCCAGATTCAACGCTGACCGCGGCCCCTTTTTTGACGAGACGCTCGACGGAAGAGGGGATAAGGGCGACACGTTTTTCGCCGGGATGCGTTTCTTTGGGGACCCCGATAATCATGTTGTTTAGATTAGCAAACCGTAAATCAAAGTCAAGGAAGAAATAACATGTTTGCGGTCTTGACAAGGGTTTGAAGTGGTGTAAGGATAATCACATTAAAGATTGCAAGAAGCGATTTCTTAAATCCGAAGTACGAAATCCGAAATACGAAATAAATCCAAAATTTAAAACATTTTAAATTCTAAACGGTCGGTTTTCGGGATTTGGATTTAAAAATTTTGATTTTGTTTCGTATTTCGTGCTTCGAATTTCGTGTTTGGCATTAAATTGGCGCTGTGGAGAAGGAGTCAGTTTATGGGAAGTGCTCTAGGTTCCCCCGAAAATCCCCTGCGCGTGGCGGTCGTCGGCGCCGGGCCCAGCGGTTTTTACGCGGCGGAGGCATTGCTGCATTCAGGGAAGAATGTCGTTGTGGATATGTTCGAGCGGCTTCCAGTTCCTTTTGGACTTGTCCGTTACGGTGTCGCCCCGGACCATCCTAAAATCAGGAATGTTATCAAGATTTACGAGAAAATCGCGGAGATCCCCGGGTTTTCGTTTTTGGGCAACGTGACGGTCGGCAGAGATATTAGTGTAGCTGAATTGAAGAATTTTTATGACGCCGTCCTTTTGACCTGCGGCGCCCAGAGCGACCGGCGGCTGGGCATCCCCGGCGAAGATTTGCCGGGAAGTCATACGGCCACGGAGTTCGTCGCCTGGTATAACGGCCACCCGGATTTTCGCGCGCGCGAATTCGACCTTTCCGGGCGGGCGGCGGTCGTCGTTGGCCAGGGGAACGTGGCCGCGGACGTCTGCCGTATCCTGTGCAAGACGCCGGACGAATTGAAAAATACCGATATCGCCGCTTGCGCGCTGGAGGCTCTGGCAGAGAGCAAGATTCAGGAGGTTCATATGATTGGACGCCGCGGCCCCGTGCAGGCCGCGTTCACGCCCGTTGAGATCAGGGAATTCGGCGAACTGGCGGACTGCGACCCGGTCGTTAATCCTCAAGAACTTGCGTTGAACCCCGCCAGCCGGATTGAGCTGGAATCCGCGCAGGAGTTGCGTTATAAGAAAAACATTGAAATCCTTCAGAAGTTTGCTGCGGCGGGCCCTTCCGGGAAAAGAAAGAAATTTTTTGTGCATTTTTTAAAAAGTCCTGTGGCATTGGTGGGCAAGGGGAAAGTGGAGAAGGTCGTTCTGGAGAAAAATGAACTCATCGGCGACCCCGGGAGACAATCCGCCCGAGGCACAGGGCAAAAAGAGGAGCTGGATTGTGGCCTGTTTTTTCGCAGCGTAGGGTATCGTGGCGTGCCCATGGGGGGTGTCCCGTTTGACGAGCGCCGCGGGGTTATCTCTAATAGAGAAGGCCGTGTTGCCCAGGGAGAACAAATTGTCCCCGGCCTTTACGTGGCCGGCTGGATCAAGAGAGGGCCCACGGGAGTGATCGGCACCAATAAGCCGGACAGCGAAGAGACGGCGCGGCATATCCTGGAAGATATCTCCGGGCTCACGCCGTGTCCGCAGCCCGAGACCGGTCTTTTGCTGGACCGGCTGAAGAAAAAAAATATTCGGGCGGTCAGTTTTGCGGACTGGAAGAAAATTGACGCCGCAGAGATCAGGCGCGGGGCAGCGGCCGGCAAGCCGCGCGAGAAGTTTGTCGTCGTGGCGGATATGCTGGATGCCCTGGGGCAGCCGTCATTTTCAAAAGGGAATAAATTTTAGGAAAAATTATAGACAAGGATAGGCATCTGTGTTAATTTCAAAACAGTATCCAAAATAAAAATTGTTTAATAATATTTTTTTAAGGAAGGTTGATTGTGTCTGAACAAAAAGTTTTTTCCGGCAGTAGCAGGATAATCAGGATTTTGATGGTGTGTTCTTCGTTGCTGCTCCCAGGATTTTTGTGGGTGCTCCCGAGTTGCGCTGATGACAGCGAGCGGATGGAAAAGCTCGAGCGCGAGGTCCAGGAACTGAAGTCCGTTGTCAACCAGCTCGTTGAAGAAAACCGGTCCCTCAAGGCCTCCCAAGAGGCCTCTTCGGCCAAAGTCGAATCGTTCGCCGCTGTCCCTGTCCCCCTGCTTTCCTCCAAAGAAGGATTGGCTCCATCTCTGAATATCCGTGGGTTCGGCCACGCGCAGTATGATTTTTCGCGGAGTGACTACAGTGACGACACCCAAGGCGATACCAATCATTTCACCAACGGCGGGGTTGATTTGTTCATAACTTCCAAAGTTGCGGAAAAGATCAGTTTTTTGAATGAAACGGTTTTTGAATTCGGGTCCAACGGAGCGAATGTCCTTGATGTGGAGCGGGTGTTGCTGAAGTATGATCTGCAGGAGTGGTTGAACATTGCCGTCGGGCGAGGACACACCGCCATCGGATACTGGAATCAGAATTTTCATCACGGGACCTGGCTTCAGACGACAACGGCCAGGCCGTTGATCCACCGGTTTGAAGACGACGGCGGTATCTTGCCTGTCCATTATGTGGGATTGGAATTCAGCGGGACATTGGACGCGCCTGGAGGCTCGCTTTCTTATGCCTCCAACGTGGCCAACGGCCGGGGAACCATCACAGATGAGGTCCAGTTGATCGAAGATGACAATGATTCCAAGATGGCCGGCATTCAGTTGACCTATGAGCCGCAGGCGTTGGAAGGATTGGGTGTCGGTGCCAGTTATTTGCATGACGTGATCCCCGACAAGGCCGGCACAACGGATCGCGGCGCTGAAATTGATGAAGATATTTACGGGACGCACCTTTTTTACACGTTGCTTCCTTATGAGTTGCTCGCGGAAGCGACATTTGTCGATCATTATAACCGCGACACCAGGCTCCGGAACGTGACGGCTGGCGGATACGTGCAGCTCGCTTACGCGATTAACAAGTACAAGCCGTATTTCCGTTACGATTGGCTGTGGCTGGACGACGCGGACCCCTTCTTTAGCGGCGTCCAGGATGAAGTTGGGTACACGACGGGGCTGCGGTATGAACTGTCGGCGTATAACGCGGTCAAAATGGAATACCGTTACGTTAATAAAGACGATGAATACAAAAATGAATTCACACTGCAGTCGTCTTTTGCCTTTTAAGTTAAACAAGGTGCGGATGTATTTTGATAAAAAAATACGTTTGGGGAACATAGCAAGGGCAGCCTTCCTTTGTGTCTTTCTTTTTCTTTCCTCTGGTTCCGCTTTTGGCGAGATCGTCGCGATCGTCCATCCCAGTAACGCGGTAACGGAGTTCTCAACGGATGAACTCAAGAAAATTTTTATGAACAACCGGAAAAACTGGCCGGACGGGACCGCCATCACCGTATGGCTGCCCGCGTGGGGAAGCGATGAAATGACCGCGCTGACGACCCGGATTATCAAGTGCGGCAATGAGTCGAATTTGAAGAAGTATTATCTGACGGCCATTTTCCAGCAGAAGATCGTTGAGATCCCAACTTCAGTCCGGGACGAGCAGGAGGCGGTGAGGATGGTGGCCGCCAACGCCGGGAGTATCGCCATCGTCGATGAATCAAAAATTTTGGGAAGCACCGGAATAAAGATTGTGCGTATCAGTGGTCTTTAATTCTTTAAACAGCCGGCAGGGAGGAAAAACGTGAAAATTTTAAAAAATTTTTTGGTAGTTTTTATGTTGGGGGCTGTCCTGGCGCCATCGGCCTTTGCCGATGAGGAAATCGACCGCCTGAAAAGCGAAATGCAGTCCATGCGCGATACAGTTACGCAGCTGCAGCAGACCATCGCCCAGATGCAGACCGTTATAGAAAGACATGAAGCGGCTTCGCCCGCGGCTGTTTCCGCCGCGCCGGCTCCAGGTCCTGGCGGGGACGTCGCGGACCTGCGTTCGGAAGTGGAAGATCTCAAGGGGGATATCGCCCGGTTCCTGAAGATCAGCGGTTATTATGATTTCGAGTGGCTCATGGACGACAAGGAGGCCAGCCCCAACGAGTTCAAGCAGCATCACCTATCCTTTTTCTTTGACAAGAGGATTGAGGACTGGCATTTTTTTACGGAACTTGAGTTCGAATACGCCTTTGACTTCGCCGGGTCCGGGGGGGGTGTCACCGGTGGCGGTGAGGCCAAGGTGGAGACAACGTGGCTTGAATATAACCATAACGATCTTTTCAATATCCGCGGAGGGAAACTGCTGATGCCGCAGTATTGGACGACCAATCATTATCCTTCCCAAACTGTTTCCACGTCCCGTCCATTAATTGTCAAAAATGTTATCCCGTTTGACACAACGGGGGTCTCCGTTTACGGCACTAAGTATTTTAGAAACGAGTGGGGCGGGTCGTACAATTTGTTTGTCGGCAATGGTGAGGCGGCTGACCGTTCCAAGGACGACGCCAATGAGGATAAGGTTTGGGGCGGCAAGTTGACCGCCCACATGCCGTTTTTTGACCGGTTTGACGTGGCCGGTTCCACTTACATCGGCTCAAACGCCAGCAGCAAAAGTGAGTGGATGTGGGGGGTGGAAACCCAGATCAATATCAAAGACTTTGAACTCCTCGCTGAACTCGCGCATAACAATAACGAGGGCCAGTTTGGATATTACGTCCAGCCGAGCTACCGCTTCCTGCCCAAGTGGACAACTTTCTACCGTCTGGACACCCGCGATGACAATAATAAGATCGATGACCCGGATGATGCTCTCCGGCATATAGTAGGGTTACGTTATCAGCCGTTGACGGCTATTTCCTTGAAAGGGGAGTTGTACCAGGATACCCCTGATGACAGGACGAGAGAAAGAGCCAACGGGTTTATTTCATCGGTTGTCATATTTTTCTAAAACACTGGGCGTTTTAACGCATAAGGGGAAAAGGTATGATGATAGACAGAAAAACTAGGGTTATTGTAATAGGGATACTGGCCATCGGCTTGTTCACAGCGCGTCCTTCTTTGGGTTTTAGCGACGTCGTTGTTATTGTGAACAAGGATAACCCGGTCCAGACCGTGAAAAAGAGCGCGCTGGTCAGGTATTTCATGAAAAAAACGACCCGCTGGGACAATGGCACGCGCGTGGTCCCGGTTGATTTGACGGTCAGCGATTCGGTCCGGCAGGAATTTTCTGAAGGAATTTTGAAAAAATCTCCCCACGAGGTTGAAGAATACTGGATCGCCGAGAGCCTGACTGGCGGGAAATCGGCGCCGGAGATCGTCACCGATTCCGTCCTGGTGAAAAAGCGTGTCGCCGCGGACGCGGGCGCTTTGGGATACATTGACAGGACGCAGGCTGACGCAACCGTCAAGATCGTTGAGATCGTCGACTGACGATCCAGCTTTCCTGGAGACCCCCCATGGTGCAAAAAAGTTCCCTTCTGATCAAGGTATTGTTTTGGCTGGGGACCTTGGTCTTTTTTATGGGCGTTATCGCTTACTCCTCGATCCGCAACGCCAGCGAAGTCGTGGGTGCTTCCAACAAAATTTTGTCCGTAACCTACCCTGAACTCCAAGCTACGGAACGCCTCAACAAGGCCATCGAAAATATCCAGCAGATCCTCATCGAGGGGATACGTTATAACGACGAAGAATACATCAAAGAAGTCGAAAAAGAAGCGGCCCTGTTTAATAATACGATCAAGGGGTTGCGGAAGGTCAGGGAAGACCCCGTCCTGATCCGTTTGCAAAAAACGTTTAATGACTACGTCCAGCGCGGCCAGAATATTTGCCAGTTATATCTCAAAAACCAGGATATCTCCGCCATCGGCAACGACCTCAAGGAGATGGGAGAAACAAGCAAGGGGATGCAGTCGGAAATTACCAGTTTTCGCGACATAAAAGTGCAGGAGTTCCAGGATTCCATCCACAGGATGTCGGTCTTGAGCGATAAGAATTCGAAAATATCCATGTTCAGCATCCTGCCGACCGTTGTTGTGGGGTTTATAGTGGCGTTTATGATTTTAAAAATCGTTGTTATCCCTGTCCGGGAAATTGTGGAAAAGATCAAGGAAATCGCCGAGGAAGGGGACCTGCGCAAACGCGTGAAGGTGACCGGCAATGACGAGCTCACCGACCTGGCGAAGAGTTTTAATGACCTTATTTATCGTTTCGAAAATATCGTGCGCAACATCCGGCAGGGGGCTTCGCATCTGATGGGGTCTTCGGAGGAAATCACCGCGGTCTCGGCGAGCATCTCCGACGGCGCCCAGCAGCAGACCGCCACGTTCGAGGAACTCTCCAGCGCGGTCCAGTCCAACGCGCTCAACGCCCGTTCAGCCAATGAGATGTCGCAACAGGCCGCCAGCGGCATCGAGAAGGTCAATGAAGGGATGCAGAATACCATTGAGGCGATGACCGTCATCGAGCGTGGTTCCAAGCAGATCACGGAGGCGGTCCAGCTGATCACGGACATCGCGGACCAGACCAACCTGCTGGCGCTCAACGCTGCCATCGAAGCGGCGCGCGCCGGTGAACACGGCAAAGGGTTCGCGGTCGTGGCTGACGAGGTGCGCAAACTTGCGGAACGAAGCGCCTCCTCCGCCAGTGAAATCTCGAAACTCATGACCGAAAGCGCAAAACAGGTCAAGGACGGGACGCAGCTTTCCTCCGAAGCCGGCAAGGATTTGAAGGAAATTGTGGGCCGGATCATGAAAATCGCCGAGCAGCTGGAATCCATATCAGACGCCACGCAAAAGCAGGCCACGGCCATGGAGGAGAGCACTTCCATCGTCGAGTCCAATGCCGCCTCCGCCGAAGAGATGTCCGCTTCATCCCTGGAGATGAACAAGCAGGTTGAGAGTCTCGAGGCCCTCGTGAATCAGTTCAAGATCAGCGAGATAAAAAAGACCGAAAAGGCGTGATCAGATTCCCGGCAATTTCTGAAGGGGGCCGATGGAGCCGACTTACCCCGGTAGACAAAAAAGGAAATGGTTATCAAAAAGGGCGCCCATAGCGATGTTTCTTCCCCTAAAGAGTCGGAGGAAATCAAGATCGTCGAGTTTTGCGTGGGGGAGAAGTTCTATGGCGTCGATGTCATGCAAATCCGCGAGATCCTGCGGGCCTCAACCGGTATCGTCCCGGTTGCCGGGACGCACCCTTCCGTCTGCGGGGTTATCAACTTACGCGGGAAGATAATCCCTGTTATCAATCTGGCTTTTCATCTCAACATCCCCGTCACGTACGATCCTGTCCAGAGCCGGGTCATTATTTCCGAATTTAACCATCTCCGCGTCGGGTTCTGGGTGCATCGCGTTACGAGGATACACCGTATGTTCAAGTCGGCCATTGACCTGCCTTCCGACCTCGTGCAGTCGCGGGGGTATTACATCAACGGCGCTACCCGGCTGGAAGACCGGATCCTTTTTCTTCTGGACTTCGCGAGGATCACCCAGGACATCCATCCCGAAGATGATCTGCCCGAGGCAAAACCCGTTTCGCTTCCGATCCCGCGGGCGGATTTTGACCGTTCGACGAAGAAAATCCTCGTCGTGGAAGATTCCGCGTTCATCCGCAAGCTGGTGGCCCGTTACGCGCGTGACGCGGGGTACAACATCGCGACCGTCGCTAACGGCCATGAGGCTTGGCAGGTGCTGGAGGAAACGGTGCGTTCGCCGGGCTTTCAGGATATTTCCCGGCATTATCATCTGATCGTCACGGACCTTGAAATGCCTGTCATGGACGGGATCGGGTTGATCCGCAAGCTGCGCGCGCATCCTTTGTTGCAGAAATTGCCTTGCATTGTTTTTTCCGCATTTTTGACGGAAGAACGGATCAGGCAATGTCAGGCCGCGGGCGCCGATGCCGAAATAGCCAAGGACGACGTTGAGCGTCTTATCAACCTTATCGACAGTAAAGTGATCAGATAATGACGGATCCTTCTTCCCTTGAACGCAGACACTATGTCCGCCTGGACCGTCAGCACATGTTGCGGCACGAAAGGTATGACTTTCAGATGGTCGAGGAGCGGGAGGCGTTTGAAGAAGGCATGCTGAAGAACTACAGCCAGAACGGGGCCCTTTTTGAAGTCAGAACGAAATATCATGTCGGAGATATCGTGAAACTGGCCATTACGATCCCCGGATGGGAAAGATACAAGAATGAATTTTATAAAGAGGATAAAACTTCGCGCGTTGAGCCTGTCGTCGTGCTGGCG
Organism: Candidatus Omnitrophota bacterium; assembly: GCA_016212005.1. GTDB lineage: Bacteria > Omnitrophota > Gorgyraeia > Zapsychrales > Zapsychraceae > UBA10015. The sequence goes on from JACRHP010000053.1 coordinate 28,639, forward strand.
TGTGTTATCCGGGTGGAGGCGTTGATCCTCAACGAGATCTATGATATCGGCGTCCAGTTTGTCAGCATTGACGAGGGTGACCGCTGGAGCCTTATGAGGCAGATCAAGGCGCAGTTGGAGGATGAATGATGGACGAAGACCAGTTTGCCCAGGGGCAACCGGGCGTCGCGATCCTTCAACTGGTCAGTTTCAAGTTCGCGGACGAGGAATACGCCCTGGATATCGCGCATATCCAGGAGGTTATCCATGTCCAGAAGATCACCTACGTGCCGCAGATGCCGGATTTCTCCCTGGGCGTTATCAATATCCGGGGGAACATCATCCCCGTTTTTGACCTGCGGCGCAAATTCGGCCTGCGGGAAAAAGCTTTTGATGAGAAATCAAAGATGGTCGTCGTCGGCGTGGACGGCACACAGATCTGTTTTGTGGTCGATGAGATGCTGGACCACATCAAGATAGAACTCGCTTCCCTGGCTCCGGCGCCCGCCGTCAAGATGAAGATTAAAAGAGAATGCATCGCCGGCATCGGGAGGCTGGATGAGCGCATGATCATCATCCTTGATCTGGCAAGAATCCATGGGTCGATCCTGGAGGATATCCAGGGACTGATCTCCCGCGAGAAAGTTCAGCCGTGATACGGATAAGATACCTTAAGATATGCATCTTTTGACGATCAGCGATAAGGAATTTCACGCCCTGCAGGAGATCATGTACAGGGTTTCGGGGGTCAGGCTGTTACCCACCAAGAAAGCTTTGATGGTCGCCCGTTTGCGCAAAAGGCTCAAGGAGCTCGGGCTTGGGTCTTTCGAGGAATACCTGGAGCTTATCCGCCAGCCCGCCAGCGGGGAACTGGAACTTTTCGTTAACGCGATCACGACGAATGAAACCTTTTTTTACCGTCACCCGGAACAGTTTTATTTTCTAATGAATAAGATTTTCCCTTACTGTCTGGAAAGGAAGAAAAACGACGCGTCGCCGGAATTGAGGGTCTGGTCGGCGGCCTGCGCCACGGGGGAGGAGCCATATTCCCTGGCGATCGCCTGCCAGGAATTCTTCAAGATGCATCCGAAATGGAATATTATCATTTACGCCACCGATATCAACAGCGCCGTCCTGGATTTTGCCAAAGAGGCGGTTTACGCAGAACGCAGCATGGTCGGTTTGTCCCCCTATTTGAGGGGGGAATATTTTGAACGTCTGGCAGAGGAACCGGATTACAAAAGAGGCCGGTTCCGGCTGCGCAAAGAAAAGATCCCGCCGGTCACCTTTTTGCACCATAATTTGCTTAATCCATTCCCGTATCTGGGCATGGACATTATTTTCCTGCGCAATGTCATGATCTATTACGACAAACCGGCGAAACAGAAGGTGACCAGTCTGGTCGAGAAAAACCTGGTTCCCGGAGGGTTTCTTTTGATAAGCATGACGGAAACCCTGCAGGATATCCATACGAATCTGCGATACATTCAAAGCGGCAGCGGCGTTTATCAAAAAGGATAAGGGGAATGGCATCCGACAAGCGGCAGGGAACGGTTAAAGAATTTCTCCAGGAAGCCGGCGACGCCATCAAAGGGCTTGGGCAGAAACTGCTGCAGGTCAAGATAAGCCTGCGCGAGGACCTGAGGATCACCGGTGAGGACCTCAGGGAACTGATCGAGGCCGCGGAAGTCATCGCCGCGGCCGCTTCTTCCAAGGGGATGAACAAAACACTCCGGTTGAGCCGGCAGCTCGCGGCATTTTTTACTTGTCTGAAAGAAAAACAGCCTCATTTCGACGCAAAGACATCGGTGTTGGCCAGCGTCGCCTTTGAGGCGTTACGCGCGCTCGTTAAAGACCTGCAGGGAAAAGGGAAGGAGCTCGTGGATGTCACGGAGGCGGAAGAAAGTATAAAAGATTTTCTGCGCTCGCAAGGGGTCGCGGCCGAGGCCCCTGAAGGAAAGCCCTCCCTTAAAGGTCCTTCTCCAGGCGTGGAGATCGATGAGAAATATCTGGATATTTTCCTGGAGGATACAGAACAAAATATCGAACATTTTAACCAGGACCTCGTATCCCTGGAAAAAAAACCGGCCGACCCGGAATTGATTAACAACCTTTTCAGGGTTATCCACACCATTAAAGGCTCCTCCGGTATGGTGCATGTGGCCAATGTGCATGAGGTGGCCCATGCCATGGAGAGTATTCTCGCCCTCGCCAGGGAAAAGAAGGCGGCGTTTTCCGACATGTTCCCTTTGCTTTTTAGCGGCATCGATACCATCGGTGGCCTAGTCCTGTCGTTGCGGAGCAAGGAAGTTTCCAGGGCGGATATCGCGCCCTTGGTTGAGAGATTGAAGACCTACGCCCGGGAGCATTCCTCGCAGGAAAAGACTGACAGGCGGGTCTCTGCGCCACTGGACTCCGGGGGAGATATAATGGGGAGAGCGGTCGTTTCCAGAGACGCCAGGGAACTGCTGGCGCGCGCCATCGCCCAGAAGAACGATGTTTACCGGATCGCCGTTTTCCTCGAGGAAAACGTCCCATTAAAGAGCATGAAGGCGTTGTTGATCGAAGAACGGCTCAAGAGCAAGGGGACGGTTATCCTGATGCACCCCGCCCCCGATGACATCGATGAACTCCACCGGGGCCCCGTTACCATCGGCATCCTTTTCAGCACCGTCGTCAAGGCGCAAGAAATAACTTCCCTGTTATCCGTAAGCGAAGTGAAAGTGACGGGGGTCGAACCGCTCAAGACCGGAGTTATACGGGAATTGCTGGAGAAACATCCGGATTTTGTCGCCTTGCAACAGGGGCGCGAGAAGACCCCGCAGAAAAAAGAGCCGTCTTCGCAGCCCCAGGGCGTTTTGTCCCAGACGGTCTCCATCCGTATCGACGCGCATAAACTCGATACTCTGATGAACCTTTCCGGTGAGCTGGTGACTGTCCGCGCCCAGTTTGAGCGTCTGGTTAATCTTCTGCACGGGGAGATATTGTCCCACAGGGAATTCCTGCGTACGCTGGGCGCGGTCAAATCAAATTTTACCGTCTTGAGACGGGACCTTTTTCCCATCCTGGAAAAACGTGAAGGGCTGGAGGGCAACCGTATTTTAAGGCAGCTTGATTTTTTGAATACCCGTCTGGAGGAAGTGGCGCAAGGGACGGAACAGAGCAACCTGGGCAACGAGATCCATCTTATTGACGAGACCACGGGGATGCTGGGGAAGATCGCTTCCTATATCCAGGCCGCCGTGATGCAGGCGCGCATGGTGCCTATCAAAGGGGTCTTCAGCCGTTTTAACCGTATCGTGCGGGACATCGCCAAAGACCTCGGGAAAGACGTCGCTTTAATCCTGGAGGGGGAAGAAACCGATCTGGACAAAAATCTCGTCGACGCCCTGGGGGAACCTTTGATCCATCTGGTCCGCAACGCCATCGATCACGGCCTTGAAGACGGGCCGACACGTAAAAAAGCGGGGAAACCGGAACGCGGCACCGTCGCCCTCAAGGCGTTTCACGAGGGGAATAACGTCTGCGTCCAGATCAGCGACGACGGCCGTGGCGTTGATGGAGACATGCTGGTTTATACCGCGCTTAAAAAGAAACTGATCGGTGAAGAACAGGCCGGGCGGTTGAGCGAACGCGAGAAACTGGACTTGATGTTTCTTCCGGGGTTCAGCACCGCAGCCCGCGTTACGGGGCTCTCGGGCCGGGGGGTCGGTATGGACGCCGTGCGCAGCATGATCACCTCCCTGAACGGGGCTATCGATATCAAGTCCCAGGTCGGCCAGGGGACAACTTTTATTTTAAAGATCCCTCTTACCCTGGCTATCATCCAGGCGTTATTGGTCGCTATTGACGGAGAGACCTATGCCGTACCCCTGGAAGCCGTCACGGAAATCATCAAGGTCACGGGTGAGATGATCCAGCCGGTCGATGGGAACGCCACGGTACGGCTGCGGGAAGAAGTTTTGAGCTTGATCGAATTAAGGGATGTGATCCTCACCCGCGGGACACGGCGTCCCGAGGACGGAATCAAGAGGGTCGTCGTCATATCCGATGGGGAAAGTGAGGTCGGCATTTTCGTCGACAGGATGATCGGGGAAACGGAGATCGTCATCAAAGCCCTGTCGCATCATTTTTTTCATGTCAAGGGGATCTCGGGGGTCACGATCCTGGGGGATGGCCAGGTGGCCTTGATCCTGGATCCGAAACTGATTATTATGGCGTCAAGGTAAAAGATTTATGCCTATTGAAAACAAAGTCCTGGTCGGAGTCGGGGATATCAAGATCGACAAGGCCCCCGCGGTCCTTAGTACTTTTCTTGGGTCCTGTGTCGCCGTTTGCCTGTATTCCCCTTCCCGTAAAGTAGGCGGTATGGTCCATTACCTGTTGCCCAAGGCGAAGGAGATGCAAGAAGGAAAAATCCCTAAAAAAGAGAAGTACGCGGACACGGGGATCCCGGAATTGTTGCGCCGGTTAAAAAATGTTTTTAATATAGAAAAAGACGATTTTGTTGCTAAAATATTCGGTGGAGCTAATGTCCTCAGGATGGTCAACCGCCGTGTCGGCGAGGAGAATGTGGCAGCGGCCCGAGCCATACTCAGGGAACTGAAAATTGTGGTCGTCAGTGCCAGCACGGGCGGAGAAAAGGGATATAAACTCGATTTCAACCTGGCTACAGGCAAGGTATCCTGCCAGATTTTTAACGAGGAAATCAAGGAGTATTAAAGCATATGCAAACGCCAGGTTTCCGGCCGGAAAAGGCCGTTGAATTGATCGCCCAGTTAAGCATTGACCGCGCCTCCCAGCTTTTGTCCAAACTGGTCAAGACGGGGGCCAGGATCTCCCTGGAGAAGGCGTACGTCACCGACCTTTCCGAAACGACGGCGCGCATCAACGGGGAAGAGGTGCAGGGTGAGGTGATCGGCGCGATCATCGATGTCACGGGGGATGCGCCGTTCAAGTTTTTATTCTACGCGGAGGCTTCCAGCTGCCTTCTTTTGACGGACCTTATCCTTCAACGGAAAGTAGGCACGGCGAAGGAATGTGATATTTATGTCCAAAGCAGCGTCCAGGAGATCGGGAACATCCTGGCCAGCGGCGTGTGCGGTGTTTTCGCGGCGGACTTCGATATCCGGATGAGGCCCACACCGCCCAAAGTGGTCCATGACTTCTTGGGCACGGTATTCCAGGAGTTCGTCATGGAGACGGCCGCGGAAACCGACCAGGTATTGATCATCGAGAGCCGGTTCCATCTCGATCGTTACAACCTTTCCTGCAACATGTTCATTCTGCCATTGCCGGGGACCGAAGAGGTCATCAACAATATTTGCAAGACCAAATTTAAAGGAGAATAGCGCCATGGCCCATAGAATATTGATCGTGGACGACGCACCAATCATCCGTTTGATGCTCAAGGATATTTTGACGGTCAACGGTTATTCGGTGATCGGGGAGGGGAATGACGGCAATGAAGGCATCGAAAAATTCAAGGAGTTGTCCCCCGACCTTGTGACCATGGATATTACCATGCCGGAGAAAGACGGTATCCGGGCCTTGCAGGATATCCTTGCCATCGACCAGAACGCGAAAGTCATCGTCATCACGGCCATCGACCAGAGAGACTCTTTGATGGAAGCGATCCGGGCCGGCGCGACGGATTACATCATCAAGCCCTTCGAAACAGACCGCGTTCTCTCTGCCGTACGGCGCGCCTTCGGCGAAGAATAGAAGGCATTCCGCTTCCTATCAATAATCTTAATAATCCCGGATTATTCCAACACACAATCAGTCGGGGCGGGCTTTTCCATGAGCGCCTTGGTGGCGTCATTTTCCTGCAGGTGGCGGATGATGCCGTCGGCTCCGACGCGCCGGTGAAACGTGCCAAGACCTTCGTTGGCCTGGCGGTTTTGTTTGTAGAATTTTAATAGCGTATCGATGACAACAGGCACTTGTTCGCGCGGCACGGAGCGCAAATACATTTTCTCACCGTCGGAGGGAATAAGGGGTTTCCCCTGGAAGCGGCCGGTCTCATCACCGAATAATTTAAACTGATAGCGGTCCATGCCGGAACCCACGAGGCCGATCGTCTTTGTCGCCGGACGAAAGCACTGGCGTTCACAGCCGGTGATGCCGATCGATTCCTTCATATCTCCCCAGCCAAGTTTTTCCAGATCATCGATCAAAAAGGGTTCGAACTTTTCCGAGTCGGTGTATGTCAGGCGGCAGGTGTCGCGGCCCACGCACGCGCCGGAATGAAGCCGCAACTCGGAATAAGCATTACCGTTACGCGCGCCGTAGCCGTATTTTTTAAGTTCAGCTTCGAAATCTTTCATCGAGGCCTTGGGGATGTTGGTAAAAAGAACGTCCTGGTTGGGCGTGATCATGAATTCAACCCGGTATTTATTCATGATATCGCGCACCATGGATTTTAATCGGCCGTTGGGGCTGTTATCCGCAAGCCGCCCGTTCTCGATGAAGACACCATAAGCGAGAAGACCATTCGATGGTTGTTCCTGCCAGCCGAAATGAAGATGTCGATTCCCGTAATCGTGCGTGGGTTCTGGCAGAGGAAGTTTGAATCCGACCTGCGCGCTGACTTTGTCACGGAAGGCGTCAACACCATCTTTGAGGATGACATATTTTAAGCGCGCCCAGAAACGGTTCTGGCGGTCGCCGTATTTTTGGTGGACGGCCACGACACCATCGAGGACCTTCATCAATTGATCCTCGGAGACAATGGTCAAGGGTTTGCCCAGTGTCGCGGTCGATGGTTTGCCGTTACGTTCGCCCTGGCCGCCGCCGACGTATATCTGGAACGCGCTGACCTCGCCGTTGGCGATGACCGGCGCCACGGACATATCGTGCGTGAGCAGTTCCACGCAGTTGTCCGGAACAAGTTTTCCTGTTTTGGCGTCGCGGTGGAGGGTGGAGAAGGCGATCTTAAATTTGCGGTTCAATAAATTGGGGCCGTAAGCGAACGATTCGCCGGGTTTACGCAAATATTTCGGGTCGATCGCGAAGATCTCGATAAAAGGTTCCACCGGCAGACGGAAATATTCCGCCGTTTTATGGGCCCAGGCGCGGGCGTTGAAGAGATCGGAATAATGCGACAGCGGACAGGCCATCACGTTACGCGTGTTGTCGCCGCAGCCGTTAAGCGAATACAGTCCTTTTTCGGCGAGGCCTTTGACGATGGGAATAACACCGGGTTTTTTGACCCAGTGGAACTGGATATTCTGGCGGTTGGTCAGGCGCAACGACGTGTGTCCCTGCGGGTCAATCGTGTATTTTTCGGAAAGTTCGTCCACGACACGCCATTGTTCGCGGGTGATCGGCCCTCCGCCGGGGACGCCGATACGGATCAGGTACATCCACTCTTTGGGGTCGCCGGTGGCCGCGCGGTTGAATTCCAGATAGATGCCGTGCGATTTCGCCAGCGCTTCGGCTTCCCAGGCGATATCCGGCGCGTCGTTGCGGAATTCCTGGGCGAGGTTGCCGCGGATGCCGTTGGAGGCGAGTTTGTTGAGCTCTTCCTTGGACAGGTCCTGCTGGGGTGTATTGAAATTGGGTGAAAATGGTTTTTTCATTTTATTTAATATTACCGTAGCATGAATGAAAGTCAAACGATTTTCGTGTCTAGTATCTCGTCGTTCGTACTCGTAGAGGATTAATCCGAGATACGAGGTGCGAGATACGAGATACGGCCACAATTTTCCCTTGCCTGCTTTCCGGCCTTTCGTTATACTTTCTTTGTCATGGACTTCACGCAAGAACAATTGAAGCGTTATAGCCGCCATATCCTTTTGCCGGACGTCGGCCGGGAAGGCCAGGAGAAGATCCGCCAGGGCAAGGTGCTTATTATCGGGATCGGCGGGCTGGGTTCGCCGGCGGCGCTTTATCTGGCCGCCGCGGGAGTGGGCACCCTCGGCCTCGTGGACGGGGACGCGGTTGAACTAAGCAACCTGCAGCGGCAGGTCATCCATTTTACGCCGGACCTCAAGAAACCCAAGGTCGTTTCCGCTAAAGAAAAGATCGCGGCCATGAACCCGGACGTGGCAGTGGTCACGTATCCGGAGAAAGTAACGGCCGCCAATATCCTGCGGATCATCAGTGATCGCGACTACGATTTTATTATCGACGGCACGGACAATTTTCCGGCGAAATTTCTTATCAACGACGCTTGCGTGCTGGCCCAGAAGCCATTTTCGCACGGCGGCATCTTGCGCTTTGAAGGCCAGACCATGACCTATGTCCCGGGGCATGCCTGTTACCGGTGCCTTTTTGATGCCCCCCCGCCGTTAAACGCGGTCCCTTCCTGCGCCGAGGCGGGGGTTTTAGGCGCGGTCGCCGGAATGCTGGGGACCATCCAGGCGACCGAGGCCCTGAAATATCTGATCGCCAAAGGCGAACTCCTTGCCGACCGGCTTTTGATCTTTAACGCGCTGAACATGTATTTCCGCACCGTTACTTTGAAACGCAATCCCGCGTGCCCCGTCTGTGGCGACAATCCCACGATCACCAAACCTTTTGATGAAAAACAGAAGTTTTGTGAGGTGAAAAAGCAAGCGTTGCTCTACCAGAATCCCAAGGATTTGGCCAGTGTCAAGCGGGGATTAAAGGATGCCGCGCAAGGTAAAACGTTCGATTTTGATCCGGACAAGGAATAAGGAGGATGTCCTTAAGCAAAGGGAGAACGAATAATGTCAGAAGCGAAAAATGTTTTAGGCACAAAATTGCAACCCTGTTGCAAATTCCCGATGACGGGGTTTTACCGTGACGGGTACTGCCACACGGGCCCTGAAGATGTTGGACAGCACACCGTGTGCATCCGGGCGACGGAGGAATTCCTGGAATTTTCCAGGGAAGCGGGCAATGACCTTTCTACACCCAGACCTGATCTGGATTTCCCGGGGTTGATCGCCGGCGACCAGTGGTGTCTGTGCGCCCCGCGCTGGCAGGAGGCGTTTGAGGCCGATGCCGCCCCGCAGGTCATTTTATCCGCGACGGAGGAGTCCGCGCTGGAAGTAATTAACCTGGAGGACTTGAAAAAACACGCGGCCGATGAAAAGCAGCAGGTTTGGCTGGACTAACAAAGTCACAAGGTCGCAAAGTCACAACGTCACCTGAAAATTTATATGTGATGTGGTAACGGGTGACCTGGTGACCAAATGCTAGATGAAAGGGAAAATGCTATGCGTAAGATTGTGATGTTCGCAGGGATATTGATGGTTTCGCTATGCGCTTCTTCGGCGTTTGCCGCGGTGCAGGGTAAAGAAGTTGATTACAGCGCGCAGGGTGTGACGCTCAAAGGTTATCTCGCGTATGACGACGCGGTTCAAGGCAAGCGGCCGGGGATACTGGTCGTCCACGAATGGTGGGGGCACAACGAGTACGCCCGCAAACGCGCCCGGATGCTGGCGGAACTCGGTTACACGGCGCTTGCCGTTGATATGTATGGCGACGGTAAACAAGCCAGCCACCCGGATGACGCGGGCAAGTTCGCCGGTGAAGTTTCACAAAATATACCGGTCGCCAGAGCGAGGTTTCTGGCGGCGCTCAATTTTTTGAAAAGCGATCCGACCGTGGCCGCGGATAAAATCGCCGCCATCGGCTATTGTTTTGGCGGAGGGGTCGTCCTGAACATGGCGCGTATGGGTGTAGATTTGAAAGGGGTGGTCAGTTTCCACGGGAGTTTGGGCGCCGCAAACCCCGCCTGGCCCGGAGCAGGTAAGACGCGCATTCTGGTCTGTCACGGCGCGGCGGATCAATTTGTCACGCCCCAGCAGATCGACGATTTTAAGAAAGAAATGGAATCCGCCGGCGTCGATTACAAATTTATCGCTTACGAAGGAGCGATGCACGCTTTCACCAATCCCGACGCTGACCGTTACGCCAGGGAATTCGGCCTGCCTTTGGCGTATCATCAGCAGGCGGACCAGCGATCCTGGAGCGATATGCGGACATTTTTTATCCGCATTTTCCAATAGCAAAATTCGGGGCCAGGATTTGTTTTAGCAAAAATATTAGCAAAAATATTATTTGACAAATAAGGTAAATTCAGGCATATTTATTAACGTCAGATTGCAGTAAATAAACAGGGTGAAGAATCATAAGACCGCAAAGTTGGAGATTGTCAACCTTGCGGTTTTTGTTTTTGTGCCCGAGCACTCCGACGCCACGATGTATGGCCAGGATTCACCGTTATTTACGCAATACTAGCTTGAATGAAAGGAGGTTGTGCATTATGGCTAAAGGAACTGTAAAGTGGTTCAACAACCAAAAGGGTTATGGATTCATTTCCACCGACTCCGGCAAGGATGTCTTCGTGCATCACACCGCGATCCAGGGGAATGGATACAAAACGTTGGAGGAAGGTCAAACGGTCGAATTTGAAATAACGACCGGCCCGAAAGGCGACCAGGCTGTCAACGTTGTGAAAGCATAACCAGAATAAGAATAGAGGAAGCTTTTATTTTAAGGAGTTTTCGCTATCCAGAGGACCCGGCCGTTTTAAAAAAGGTGGCTGGGTTCTTTGGTTTTAAAAGGTACAGGGGGTCGCCATGACGTTAAGTGAAATTATCGAACAATTCAGCCAGCTGCGGGTATACGAGACGCGGGACACAGAGCAGGATTACCAGGAGCGGGTGATCTACAACGAGGATTTTTCCGCCTGGTATGCGATGCTGCAGAAAGTTTTCGGCCCACCGCTCAAGCCGGCCGGGTCCGCGCCCAGCCCGCGGGATCTGGCTCTGTCCCAGCAGTACGGCGGCGTTTTTGATAACCAGGTCTTGTTCTCGAAAGAATCCGAAGACGGTACGCTCATCGCCATGTTCTGGCCTTGGATGGACGGCCAGCATACGACCTTCAAGCTCTGTCGTGTGTTCTAGCCCTTCGACTACGCTCAGGGCTAGTGGTGAGCGAAGTCGAACTACTAGCAAAAACAATGGCCATTCCTATCCGCAATCCGGCCCCGGGAAAAGACCGCTCAATCGTTGCCTTTGGGCCGGGACGGACCCGCTGTACGTCGCTTATCACGACCAGGAATGGGGCGTACCGGTGCACGATGACCGGCGGCTCTTTGAGTTTCTGATCCTCGAGGGCGCGCAGGCGGGGTTGAGCTGGATCACTATTTTGCGCAAGCGCGAGAATTACCGCCGCGCCTTCGACCGTTTCGACCCGATGAAAATCGCCCGTTACGATCCCGCGAAAACCCGCGCGCTTCTGGCCGACGAAGGTATTGTCCGCAACCGTTTGAAGATCGAATCGGCCGTCAGGAACGCGGCCACGTTCCTCAAAGTCCAGAAAGAGTTCGGCACTTTTGAGCGCTACCTTTGGGCATTTGTCGGTCATAAGCCTGTCTGCAACCGGTTCCGGAGCTTTAAAGAACTTCCCGCCAAAACCGAAAAATCCGATATAATAAGCAAAGACCTTAAGGAGCGCGGGTTCAATTTTGTTGGTTCCACGATTACTTACGCGTTCATGCAGGCGGTGGGGATGGTCAACGACCACACGACCGATTGTTTCCGGCATACACAGTTGCGAAGAATGTCCGCGGCCCCCTGACGGGGGATAAAGCGGTTTAGCCAGGCCGCAGATGCGCCAAGCCAATCATTTCTTAGAACCCTACGTCGGCCGTTATTGGAAAAAGCTGGAAGACGGCCGGATCCTTTGTGAATTATGCCCCCGCTATTGTCATTTGGCCGAAGGCCAGCGGGGGTTTTGTTTTGTCCGCCAGAACGTCGGCGGGCAGATGATTTTAACCACCTACGGACGCAGCAGCGGCTTCTGCATCGACCCCGTTGAGAAAAAACCGCTGAACCATTTCTATCCCGGCAGCAGTATCCTTTCCTTCGGCACGGCCGGATGCAATTTAGGATGCAAATTCTGCCAGAACTGGGACATCAGCAAGTCCCGCGAGTTCGACCGGCTGACCGACCAGGCGTCCCCTGAAAAAATCGCCCGCGCCGCGAAAGCGTTGAAATGCAAAAGCGTCGCCTTCACTTATAATGATCCGGTCATCTTCGCCGAATACGCCATCGACATCGCCAAAGAATGCCACAAGCTTGGCGTCAAGACCGTGGCTGTCACGGCCGGATATATGACGGACAAATCCCGCCCGGAATTTTATAAATACATGGACGCGGCCAACGTGGATCTCAAAGGATTCACCGAGGAATTTTATCGGGACATCACCCTCGGCGCGCTGCAGCCGGTATTGGATACCTTGGTTTATCTCAAGCGCGAGACGAACGTGTGGTTTGAGATCACGACGCTCCTCATCCCCGGGCTTAATGACAGCGACCAGGAGATCCACGCCATGAGCGAGTGGATCGCCCGGGAGATCGGGGTGGACGTGCCGCTGCATTTTACCGCGTTTCATCCGGACTTTCGGATGTTGGATAAACCTAACACGCCGCCCGCGACGTTAAAACGCGCCCGCAAGATCGCTTTGTCCAAAGGACTGCGCTACGTGTACACCGGCAACGTCCACGACCCCGAAGGCTCCAACACCTATTGCCACAGCTGCGGGAAACTTTTGATTGAACGGGACTGGTACCAGCTTGGTGCTTACAATCTGAAAAATAAAAACCAATGCGCGCATTGTGGTGCCGTTTGCCAGGGGCATTTCGACGAACGCCCGGGCACGTGGGGTCCGCGCCGGCAACCGGTGCGGCTTGCGGATTTTTAAGAGACGTTACCCGAAAGACGGAGGCCGATTCGAGCCGCGTAACCGCAACCATTCGGTTCGGATTTTGGCTGAGGAGACACGTTCCAAATTTCTGAGACTTTGTTGGACAATTATAATAAGTAGTTCGTAGATATATATGTATAACAAATAATTATTGACATACTTTAATTATATAGTATACTTATTTCAGAAAGGAGGATATTATTATGGTCACGACAATCGTAACTACGAAAGGGCAAATCGTTATTCCTTCCCGAATCCGTCGGAAACTCAACATCAAGAAGGGGACCCGGTTTTCTATTGAAGAGAAAGGGGATCAGCTTGTTCTTCAGCCATTGACAGCGGAATATTTTCAGAGGATAGCTGGAATTGCCGGCACAAAAGGAAAAGGGGTCGCTGCTCTTTTGGAAGAGCGCGCCAAGGATAAGGAAAACGAGGATAAAAAATGGTCAAAATCCTAGACGCATCCGCTTTGGTGGCCTATCTATGGAAGCAATCCGGCTACGAAAAAGTACAGGATTTTCTCACGAAGGCCACCGATGGTCAAAAGAGACTGCTGATGACAACGGTGAATTTGGGGGAGGTCTATTATCTGCTTCTTCGAGATCATGGTCCGGAGGACGCTGATAAAATTTTAAAAGTCATCGAAACCTTGCCGATTGATTTTACAGAGGTTGATATGAAGTTAGCGAAGCAGGCCGCTCTTTATAAGGCCGCCAAGAAACTTCCTTATGCCGATTGTTTCGCTGCCGCCCTGGCCAAACTTCAAAAAGGCGAGGTTATAACGGGAGACAAAGAGTTCAAGGCGGTAGAAAATGATGTCAAGATCGCCTGGATTACGTAATGGTCAGAAAAAAGGACCTATAAATGGACCAACTGAACAAGCAGGAAGAAAAATCAACAGATGTTCAAACAATCAAATCCTAAACTTTTAGCATATGCCCTCTTTAACAAGAGAAATCTCTGTCTAGCGAGCGGTACTGTATCGCCTCCGCTAAGTGTTCCGTTTTAATCTGCTCAGACCCCTCCCAATCTGCAATTGTTCGCGAAACTTTTAAAATTTTATCGTAAACTCTTGCGCTGAGGTTCAGTTCGGTCAGCGCCAGTTTCCGGGGGCTGAATATTGGTTAAATTTTGATAATTCACCGCCGGGACATCCAAATGGATATCAATCCTGTCCAGCAGCGGGCCGGAGATTTTTGAGCGGTATTTGGCGATCTGGGCGCTGCTGCAGCGGCAGACCTGCCTACCGGACAGGCAGGGGTTCTTATGCTGGCAAAGTGTCCCGCACGGACAAGCGTTCAACGACAGGGCAGAAAAGACTTTTCAAATTATTAAAAGTGTATATACTGAAAAATATTAATGGCAAGACAGACAGGTTTTGTTAATTAAAGAACCGGAGGAAAGAGATGAGAAAAACGTTTATGTGGGGCGTGGGGCTCGTCGTGTGTTTATGGTGTATGACATCTTCGACTTATGCGGGAACGGAGGGGACAACGGCCAAGGCCGTTATCACGGCGACCGATACGGGGGCCGCGGTTTTGGGGGAAATCAGTTTTGTGGAAAGAGGAGTCGGCGTTGAAGCGACCGCGCATTTGGCCGGCGTGCCGGCCGGCACGCACGGATTTCATGTCCATGAAAACGGCAGTTGCGCGGACGCCGGAGCGGCCGCGGGCGGGCATTTTAATCCTGATCATCGGGAACACGGTCTTTTACCCAAAGACGGATTAGAAGGCGCCCATGCGGGTGATTTGGGCAATATCACTATTGACACCGACGGCAGCGGTGATTATTCCGCCTTCCTGAAGGGCTTGAGCCTTTCTGAAGGCAAATATAATATCGCGGGCAAAACCGTCATCCTGCACGAGAAAGCCGATAATTTCGGCCAGCCAGTTGGTAATGCCGGCGGGCGGATCGGCTGCGGGATTATTGAAATTATTGAATAGTCGTCAGTCATCAGACTTCAGTCGTCAGATCGCTGTCTGAAGTCTGAAAGCTGATGACTGAAGTCTTAATATTATGTTCTCCCCTGAAAAAAGCGTGTTACTCGTCATCGACGTCCAGGAAAAGCTCACTCCCCTGATGCACGAGAAGGATACTCTTCTTAAGAATATCCGGATATTGATCCAGGCGGCGCAGATTTTAGGTATCCCCATCCTCTGGAGCGAGCATGTCCCGGAGAAGATCGGCGCGACCGTCGAACCCATCCGTCGGCTTTTGTCCACCGAGAAGCCCATTGTCAAAACGAGTTTCGGTTGCGGCGGTGAGCCGAATTTTACCAAAGCACTGGCCGCTCTTTACCGGAAGCAGATCATTGTCGCCGGCATCGAAACTCATGTCTGCGTTTACCAGACGACCGCCCAATTGCTGGGATCAAGCTATAAGGTACAGGTGGTTGCCGACGCTGTTTCTTCCCGCACGCCGGAAAATAAAGAGATCGGCCTGGCGAGAATACAGTCGGAGGGCGGCGTCATCACCTCCACGGAAATGGTCCTTTTCGAGCTTCTCAAAACGGCCGAGCACGGCCAATTCAGGAACATACTGGACCTCGTGCGGTAAATCTTGTCGGAACAATCTCAGGGAGGAATAGACATGACGAAGCAAGCGAACCAGACCAAACGCGAAACGGTCAATGTGCTCTTGGAAGAGAACCGTCTTTTTGTCCCCAGCGATGAATTCAAGCGTAACGCCCTGATCCGCGACGAATCCATTTATGAAGAGGCAGCTCAAAACCGCGAGGCCTTCTGGGCCAAGTGGGCAAGCGAGTTGGATTGGTTCCAGAAATGGGACAAGGTCCTCGACTGGCAGCTGCCGTTCGCGAAATGGTTCGTCGGCGGCAAGTTAAACGCCAGCTACAACTGCCTTGACCGGCACATCAAAAAAGGCCTCGGCAACAAGACGGCGATCCTCTGGGAAGGCGAGCCCGGGGATTCCAGAAAGTTGACTTACGAGGACGTTTATAGATCCGTCAATAAGCTGGCGAACGTCCTCAAAGGGCTCGGCGTTGCGAAAGGCGACCGCGTGGCGATCTATTTGCCGATGATCCCCGAAGCGGTTTTCGCGATGCTCGCCTGCGCGCGCATCGGCGCGGTGCACACGGTCGTCTTCGGTGGGTTCAGCGCGGATTCTTTGAAAGAGCGCGTCCGCGACGCCCAGGCCAAATTGATCATCACCGCTGACGGGGGATACCGGCGCGGCAAAGTTCTTCCTTTAAAAGAAACCGCGGACCAGGCGGCCGCCGAGTGCCCAACCATCAAGCACATCCTGGTTGTCCGGCGCACGGGGCAGAACATTCCGATGCAAAGCGGCCGTGACCTCTGGTACCACGAGTTCGTGGACAAGGCTCAGGATTACTGTGAGCCGGAACCAATGGACGCCGAGGACATGCTCTACATTTTGTACACCTCCGGCACGACGGGAAAACCTAAAGGTATTGTCCACACCACCGGCGGCTACATGACGGGTGTTTACGCGACGACCCGCTGGGTCTTTGATATCAAGCCGGAAGATATTTTCTGGTGCACGGCGGATATCGGCTGGGTGACCGGCCACAGTTACATCGTCTACGGGCCCATGGCCAACGCCGCGACCCAGATCATGTACGAAGGTTCGCCGGATTATCCCGAGCGCGACCGTTTCTGGAAAATCATCGAAAAATATAAAGTGACGATTTTTTATACCGCCCCGACGGCGATCCGCACCTTCATGCGCTGGGGGACGCAGTGGCCCGACGGCTGCGACCTTTCGAGCCTGCGGCTGTTGGGAAGTGTCGGCGAGCCGATCAACCCCGAGGCGTGGGTCTGGTATCATAAACATATCGGCAAAGACCGCTGTCCCGTGGTCGACACCTGGTGGCAGACGGAAACGGGTTGTATTTTGATCTCACCGCTGCCGGGGGTGACGGCGCTTAAACCGGGTTCCGCGACGAAGCCTTTGCCGGGCGTCGAAGCCGTGGTCGTGACCGAGGAAGGCAAGACGATTAAGGAAGGCGGCGGGTATCTGGCCATCAAAAGCCCGTGGCCGTCGATGCTGCGCGGGATCTACGGTGATGATGAACGCTACAAAAAGACCTACTGGAGTCGCTTTAAGGACGCGTATTTTACCGGCGACGGGGCCAAGATCGACGCGGACGGTTATCTCTGGCTGTTAGGCCGTGTCGATGACATCATGCTCGTGGCCGGACACAACATCAGCACCATGGAAGTCGAAAGTGCCTTGGTGGACAATCCCAGCGTGGCGGAATCGGCGGTCGTTGGGATCACCGATGAGATCAAGGGTCAGGCCATCGCCGCGTTTGTCATCCTCAAAGAAGGCAACAAGCCCGGTGAAAAGATGGACGAGACGCTCAAAGGGCATGTCGCCAAAAAGATCGGGGCGATCGCCCGTCCGCAGAAGATTATTTTTACGGCGGAGCTGCCCAAAACGAGAAGCGGGAAGATCATGCGAAGACTTCTGCGTGACATCGCCGAGGGCCGCGCGCTCGGAGACGTGACCACACTCGCCGACGCGCACGTGATCGAGGCGCTGAAAGAGAAATATCAAGAGGAAGCGTAAGTGCATGTCTCGTATCTCGTCGTTCGTCGCTCGTATCTCGAAGATGTTTTTACGAGATACGAAACACGAGATACGAGATACGATTGAGTCATGAATGATCCCGTCTCCCACTGCGTCCGGCTGATCCAGGAAGCGAAGACGATCGCCGCTCTGACCGGTGCCGGGATCTCCACCAAGGCCGGCATTCCGGATTTCCGCGGGCCAAAAGGTTTGTATGTCACCCGCCGCTACGACCCGGACACAGTTTTTGACATTGATTGCTTTCACCAAGACCCCGCGCCGTTTTTTCAATTCGCGCGGGACTTCATCCTTTTGGAAGAAAAGATCAGGCCGACCACCGCCCATCAATTCTTAAGTGACCTTGAAAAACAAGGGAAACTTAAAGGGGTCATCACCCAGAACATCGATTCACTGCACCAGATGGCCGGGTCGAAAAAGGTCTATGAGATGCACGGAAGTTTCTGGGTCAGCCGGTGCCTTAAATGCGGCAAGGAATTTTCGTTCACGCAGATGAAAGAAAAGATCGTCCGGGAAGATATTCCGCATTGTCCCTGCGGCGGGGTGATCAAACCCGACGTGGTCTTCTTCGGCGAGAACGTCAAATATCTGGCGGAGTCCGAGGATCTGGCCGCCCGCGCGGATCTGTTTTTCGTGATCGGGACATCGTGCGTCGTTTACCCGGCGGCGATGATCCCGCAGTACGCGCGAGGGAAGATCGTTGTCGTCAACCAAACACCGGTCGACCTTCCCAATGTTGTTTTAACCGTCAGTGAGGATATTGACACGTTTTTTACGAAAGTAGCAAAAGGACTTAAATGATCGTATCTCGTATCTAGTATCTCGCATCTCGTTTTGCTGGACAACGAGATACGAAATACGAAGGAGGTTGCTATGAAAGTTACTAGTCCTGCTTTTAACCATAACCAGCCGATCCCCAGGAAATATACCTGCCAGGGAGAGGACGTCAACCCGCCGCTGGCGATTGCCGGGATCCCAGCGGGGACCAAAAGTCTTGCCTTGATCATGGATGATCCCGACGCGCCCGGCGGAAACTGGGACCACTGGCTGGTCTATAACATCACGCCGACGCCGGAAATTAAGGAAAATAGCATCCCCGGCGCCGAGACCCGCAATGACTTTGGCCGCGTTCACTACGGCGGCCCGTGCCCGCCCTCGGGCACGCACCGGTATTTTTTCAAGCTGTACGCGCTGGATACCCAGATGGTTTTCAAAGGGATGCCTTCGAAGCAAGCGCTGGAACAGGCGATGCAGGGCCATATCCTGGAGAAGGCCGAACTGATCGGCCTTTATCAAAAGACGCGCTCATGATCCCGACGCGACGTGTTCTTGCTTTTTCTTTTTTTTATCTTGTTCTCTTATGCGCACCGGGGCAAGCGCAGCAGCCCCTGCCCATTGAGTCCATCAATCTTCCGCCGGGATTTAAGATCGCAATTTACGCCAACCGTGTCCCCAATGCCCGGTCGATGGCGTTAAGCCCTGAGGGGACGTTATTTGTCGGCTCGCGCACGGCCGGGAACGTCTACGCCCTGCGCGATGAAGACCACGACAACCGGGCCGACAAAGGATATGTCCTCGCGCAAGGATTGAACATGCCTAACGGCGTCGCCTTTAAAGACGGCGCGCTTTATGTCGCGGAAGTTAATCGCGTGTTACGCTTTGACAATATCGAGAAGAATTTGGAGCACCCGCCGAACCCCGCGGTCGTTAACGACACTTTCTCCAAAGATACCTGGCACGGTTGGAAATTCATCCGTTTCGGTCCCGGTGGAAAACTCTACGTGCCTGTCGGCATGCCATGCAACGTCTGCGAGCGTTTAGACGACCCGCGCTATGGCTCCATTATGCGGATGAATCTCGACGGCAGCGGGCTGGAAGTTTTCGCGCAGGGGATCCGCAACAGTGTGGGCTTCGACTGGGACCCGCCAACGGGTGAGCTTTGGTTCACGGACAACGGCCGCGACATGCTCGGCGACGATTTGCCTCCGGATGAGCTCAACCACGCGCCGCAGTCCGGCATGCACTTCGGCTTTCCGTATTGCCACGGCAAAAATATTGCCGACCCCGAATTCGGCAAAAAACACAGCTGCGCCGAGTTCAACCCCGCCGCGCAGGAACTGGGGGCGCACGTGGCGGCCCTGGGGATGCGATTTTACACCGGGGACATGTTTCCGGCCGAGTACCATAACCAGATATTTATCGCCCAGCACGGGTCGTGGAACAGAAGTAAAAAGGTCGGTTATCGCATCATGCTGGTACGTCTGAAGGACAACAAACCGGTCAGTTACGAAGTTTTTGCCGAAGGTTGGAACCAGGGGGAGGACGTCTGGGGCCGGCCAGTCGACATCCAGCAGATGCCGGACGGATCGCTGCTTGTTTCGGACGACCACGCGGGCGCGATTTACCGGATCACGTACCGTCCTGATTAATTCTTAGTTTATTAATCCCAAATCTTTTTGGGTGTGATATAATCACCACGAAATCGTAAAGCAAACATCCTATGAACGGGTCTTCTTCCCATAGCCGGTCTTCCATCGGTAAAAAACAGCTCGTCGCCGCCACAGGGTTGTTCCTGATCCTGTTCGTCGTGGCCCACCTCGCGGGGAACTTGTTCATTTACGGCGGCCCCGAGGCCTTCAACGGTTACGCCAAAAAGCTCGTGGGCCTGCGCCCGGGGCTTTATTTTCTTGAGGCGGCGCTTCTGGTCGTGTTTCTGATCCATCTGGACGCTACCGCGCGGCTTGTGCTTGAGAACCTCCGGGCCCGGCCAACCGGATATCGGCAGGGTGCCCCGGCCGGAGACCGGCAGGGGCACAGCGCCGCCGGGGGCTCGTTCGCCTCGCGGCTGATGCCCTGGACAGGCGCGGTGATCGTTGCCTTTGTCATCTGGCATCTGCTGGATTTTACGTTCGTCGACCGCGACGGCCCGGCCGGCATCCTGCCCGACGGCCGCAGTTACGGTTTGTTCGGCGTGGTGTACAATTCCCTCGGGAACCCGGTCCATTGCGTTTTATATATCGCCGCGATGCTGTGCGTCGGCACGCATTTGAGCCACGGTATCCAGAGCTTTATCCAGACCTTTGGGCTCGTCGGCGAACGCCGCCTGCCGGCCGTGCGCCGGATCAGTAACGCCCTGGGAATTGCCATCGCGCTGGCGTACAGTTCGATCCCGATTTACGTGCAGTTATCGTTCTGGGTCTTTAGCAGAAGAGGCGTCTAGCAGAACATTAAAAATGGAAACCCTTAACGCGAAAATTCCGGCAGGTCCTCTTAAAGACAAGTGGATCAGTCACAAAGATAAAATCAAGCTGGTCAACCCGGCTAACAAGCGCAAGTACCGCGTGATCGTCGTCGGCACCGGCCTCGCCGGCGCCTCGGCGGCCGCCTCGCTCGCCGAGCTCGGGTATAACGTCGAGGCCTTCTGTTTCCAGGACAGCCCGCGCCGGGCCCACAGCATCGCGGCCCAGGGGGGGATCAACGCGGCCAAGAATTATCCCAACGACGGCGACAGTGTTTACCGTCTGTTCTACGACACGATCAAGGGCGGGGATTTCCGTTCGCGCGAGGCCAACGTCTATCGTCTCGCGGAAGTCAGCAACGGCATCATCGACCAGTGTGTCGCCCAGGGCGTGCCCTTCGCCCGCGAATATTCCGGGTATCTGGACAACCGTTCCTTCGGCGGGGCGCAGGTCTCGCGCACCTTTTACGCGCGCGGACAGACCGGCCAGCAGCTTCTCCTGGGCGCGTACAGCGCTTTAATGAAGGAAGCCGGCAAGGGGACGCTCAAGATACATCCGCGCACGGAAATGCTCGACCTCGTCGTTGTTGACGGCAAGGCGACGGGGATCATCGCACGGTGTCTGTTGACCGGCAAGACCAGCGCGCACGCGGCCGACGCGGTTGTCCTGGCGACCGGCGGTTACGCCAACGTCTTTTATCTTTCCACCAACGCCAAGGCGAGCAACGTGACCGCGATCTGGCGCGCGCACAAAAAAGGGGCCTTTTTCGCCAACCCCTGTTACACGCAGATCCACCCCACCTGCATCCCGGTGCACGGGGATTACCAGTCGAAGCTGACCCTGATGAGCGAGAGCCTGCGTAATGACGGCCGTGTCTGGGTGCCGAAAAACAAGGGCGACAGCCGTCCGCCTTCCGCGGTCCCGGAGAGTGATCGCGATTATTTTCTGGAACGCAAATACCCGGGTTTCGGCAACCTTGTCCCGCGCGATCTGGCCTCGCGCAACGCCAAAGAACAGTGCGACGAAGGCAAGGGGGTTGGCCCGACGGGCCAGGCGGTCTATCTAGACCTGGGCGAATCCATCGGGCGCCTGGGCCGGGACGTTATCCGCGAGCGCTACGACAATTTGTTTGAAATGTATGAACGCATCACGGGTGTCGACACTTACAAGGAGCCGATGATGATCTACCCGGCGCCCCATTACACGATGGGCGGGCTGTGGGTCGATTACAATTTGATGAGCAACCTCCCGGGACTTTTCGTCGTCGGTGAGGCGAATTTTTCCGACCACGGCGCCAACCGCCTGGGCGCGAGCGCCCTGATGCAGGGGCTTGCCGACGGGTATTTTATCCTGCCGTACACGATCGGCGATTATCTGGCGATCCAGCCGCCGGGAAAAGCGGACACGGAGCACCCGGCGTTCGCGCAGGCCCGCGAGGCCGCGGCCCGGCGCACGGGGGACCTTTTGCAGATCAACGGCAAGAGAACGCCGGATGAATTCCACCGCGAGCTGGGCCGGCTGTTATGGGACAAGTGCGGGATGTCCCGGCGCGAGGACGGATTAAAGGAAGCCCTGAAAAAGATCCCCGCGGTCCGCGAGGAGTTCTGGAAGGACCTGCGTGTCCCCGGCAGCGGCGAGGAGCTCAACCAGGCCCTTGAGCGCGCGGGGCGCGTGGCGGATTTTCTCGAGTTCGCCGAGCTGATGGTTCGCGACGCCCTGCACCGGCGAGAATCCTGCGGCGGGCATTTCCGCGAGGAGTCCCGGACCTCCGAGGGCGAGGCCCTGCGCGACGACGAAAATTTTTCCTACGTCGCGGCCTGGGAGTTCAAGGGCGCGGGCAGGGATCCGGTGTTGCACAAAGAACCGCTCGCGTTTGAAGAAGTCCATTTGGCAACGAGAAATTACAAATAGGTCACAACGACACAAAGTCACAAAGTCACAAGGTCACAAGGTCACCAGGAAAAACCGGGTGACGTGGTGACTGGTGACATGGTGACCTCAGGAGAATATGGCTAAAACAATCAACCTCATTCTTAATGTCTGGCGCCAGAAAGGCGCGCAAGATAAAGGCCGCTTCGAGGTTTACAAGGCCGACGGGATCGACACGGACATGTCGTTTCTCGAGATGCTGGATGTCGTCAACGAGCGTCTTATGAAGGAAGGCAAGGAGCCCATCGCCTTTGACCATGATTGCCGGGAAGGGATCTGCGGCGCGTGCGGGGCGGTCGTCAACGGCCGGCCCCACGGGCCGATGGCCAAGACGACGCTCTGCCAGCTGCACATGCGCCGTTTCAAGGACAACGACACGGTCACCATCGAACCCTGGCGCGCGCGGGGGTTCCCCATCGTCAAAGATCTGGTGGTGGACCGTTCGGCCTTCGACCGGATCATGGCTTCGGGCGGGTTTATATCGGTGAAGACCGGGTCGGCGCCGGAGGCCAACGCGGTCCCCGTCCGGCGCCGGGACGCGGAGACGGCGATGGACGCCGCGGCCTGCATCGGCTGCGGGGCGTGCGTGGCCGCCTGCCCCAACGCATCGGCGATGCTTTTTGTCGGCGCGAAGGTCAGTCACTTCGGCCTCCTGCCCCAGGGCCGGGTCGAGGCGAAAGAACGCGTGCGCGGGATGGTCGCCCGGATGGACGCCGAGGGCTTCGGCAACTGCTCCAACCATTACGAATGCGAGGCCGCCTGCCCCAAAGGGATCAGTGTCTCGACTATCGCCCGGATGAACCGGGAATACCTTTCTTCCCAGGAGATGATATGGACAAAAGAATCGTGAAGGCCAAGGGCGCGCCGGCGCCGGTGGGGCCCTATAACCAGGCCGTTGTCGTGGGCAATCTCGTTTATACGGCGGGGCAGATTCCGCTTGACCCGGCAACGGGACAGATGGTGGGGGCGGACGCCGGAGAACAGGCGCAGCAGGTCTTGAAGAACCTGAAGGCGGTCCTGGATGCCGCGGGGTCGTCGTTTTCCAAAGTGGTGAAGACCACGGTCTTTCTGAAAGACCTCAACGATTTTAACGCGATGAACGAGGTGTACGCCAGGCATTTTGACAGCGCCGGCGCGCCGGCGCGCTCGACAGTCCAGGTGGCCCGGTTGCCCAAAGATTCCCTGGTCGAGATCGAAGCCGTGGCGACGTTGTAAGGCAGGTCCTTAAAAATCAATACGCCAGGCGGGCAATGATGTCCGCGGGAAGGAGAACCATGGAACCAAAAACGAAAGATTTTCTCAAGAAGGTCAAGGTCAACACGTACATCTACACCCTGACGTTCACGCTGGTGGCGCTGTTGTATACGATGAAGCACGCCCTGGGCGCCGAGGTCTCGATGCTTTTACTGGCCGCCTTCGCCTTTTACACCCTCGGCCGGCAGATAAGCCTGCTCGCGGACCTGGAAGCGGGCAAGTCGGTCGACACCCAGCCCAGGGTCTCCCCGATCATCCGCGGCGTCGTGTATCTGGTTGTGATCCTGATGGTCTTGAGCGTTATTATCAGTTAAACACGCTGGTGTATTCTGAAACGGCCGATTCCCAAAAGTCGGCCGTTTCTTATATTAGGGAAAGACAATGACGACCATGTCGTATAATTTATTGTTCATCTATGTTTTTCCGTTGTTGTTTGTGAGTGTCGTCTACGCGCTGTACCGACGGCAACGTGAACAAAAAAATCTGGCGCTTCAAAAAGATGAATTTGACGCCGGATTGATTGAGCCTCCCTCCCTGCATCCCCGGATCGACCCGGCCAAATGCCTCGGCTGCGGGGCCTGTGTTACGGCCTGCCCGGAACAGACCGTCCTGGGACTGATCGACGGCAAGGCCCAGTTGATCGCCCCGACCCGCTGCATCGGACACGGCGCGTGCAAGACGGCGTGTCCGTTTGACGCCATCTCGCTTGTTTTCGGCACGGAAAAAAGAGGGATGGATATCCCTTTTGTCCAGCCGAATTTTGAAACCAACGTCCCCGGCATTTTTATCGCCGGTGAGCTGGGCGGCATGGGACTTATCCGTAACGCTGTTGAGCAGGGGCGTCAGGCCATGGATGCTATCAGCGGAAAACTGCGGCAGGCGCTCAAAGCGGAAGGGATCTACGATGTGGTGATTATCGGCGCCGGCCCGGCCGGGTTTTCCGCTTCGCTGGCGGCGATCGCCCATAAACTGAATTATCTGACGCTGGAACAGGAAAGTTTCGGCGGGATGGTGGCCCATTATCCACGCGGCAAAGTTGTTATGACCCAGCCTGCGGAGTTACCTCTTATCGGCAAGATGGACTTCAGGGAAATCAGCAAGGAAGGATTGCTGGAATTCTGGCAAAAGGCCAGGGCGCGCGCGGGCGTGCGGATCAGCTTTAATGAGCAGGTCGAGAGAATTTTCAAGGAAGACGACCATTGGGTAATCAAAACATTTAAAGGGGAATACAAGGCGCGCGCGGTATTGCTCGCCATCGGCCGCCGGGGAACGCCGCGAAAGCTCGGAGTCCCGGGTGAGGAAAAATCAAAGGTCGTTTACCGGCTGATCGATCCGCAGCAGTATCGCTCCATGCAGGTGCTGGTCGTCGGCGGCGGCGACAGCGCCCTGGAGGCGGCCGCCTCGCTGGTTGATGTCGAGAAAACGACAGTCACGCTTTCTTATCGGGGCGACGCCTTCGGCCGCGCCCGGCAGAAAAACCGCGAAAAAGTGCAGGCCGCCAGCCGGGACGGACGTTTGAAGAGCATCCTTAGATCCAACGTCAAGGAGATCCGCGACCGGGAAGTTGTTCTCGAGCAGGAAGGCCGGGAACTGATAGTTCCCAACGATGCCGTGATCGTCTGCGCCGGCGGTATTTTACCCGCCGTATTCTTAAAGGAAACAGGTGTCGAGGTTGAGACGAAATATGGGACGGCATAAAAAATTGCGACGTAATTTTTTTTTGATTTTGATCATTATGACGACGGCCGTGACGACGGCAATGGCGGGGGAGAATGTTCCGGAAGAAGCAAAACGGGCCGTTCGCATGCGTGAATATACGAAAGCTGCCGGGTTGTTCCAGGGGCTGGCAGAACAGGGCGACGCGGACGCGCAGTATCAGCTGGGAATTCTTTATCAGCAAGGCAAAGGGGTTCCCAAAGACCACGAACAGGCGTTCCAATGGTTTCAAAAGGCGGCGGAAAGCGGACACGTGAAAGCTCAATACAGTTT
The DNA here is from genome assembly GCA_016212005.1 of Candidatus Omnitrophota bacterium. GTDB lineage: Bacteria > Omnitrophota > Gorgyraeia > Zapsychrales > Zapsychraceae > UBA10015. Next base: position 54,286 of record JACRHP010000053.1, read on the forward strand.
GGCTACCATGTACGAAAACGGTTGGGGTGTTACCGCTGACGAACAATACGCTGCCAGCTGGTATCAGAAGGCGGCTGACCAGGGATATCCGCAGGCCATCGCCAGAGTCAAGGAAATCCAGGTTAAGGGTTTCGTGAGTGAGCGCAAGGCGAACTTTTCCCGGGAAGAATTATTTTTGCTGGCCGCGGGAGACGGCGATATCCCCGGCCTTGGACGGTCGATAGATGGCGGGGTTGATATTAATACGCGCGATCGTTTCGGCCGCACGGCGCTGATGGAGGCGGTCCGGAATGGCTATGGGGAAGTTGTTCGTTTTTTGATCCAAAAAGGCGCTGATCCGGAAATATTTAATAGTGAAGGGGACAACGCGCTTTTGATCGCCGCCGGCAAGGGATCGGATGAGCTGGCGCGCGTGCTGGTGGACGCCGGCGCCGGGATCGACGCGGCCAACCGCTACGGGTATACGCCGTTGATGCTGGCGGTCCAGCGCGATGATCTCGCGCTGGTCGAATTTTTCCTCGGGCACGGCTGCGACGTGGCCAGGGAAAATGTCGAGGGACAAAATGCCTTGCATATCGCCCGGGTTAAAGGATATGAGGATATAGTACAGCGGTTACTGGCGACGGGGAAGGTCGCGCTGGTCTCCCCAAAGCAGAAGGAAGATTCCCTGGCGGCGGTCGTAGCGAAACTCAAGACCGCCAAGGAGCTCAATGAGAATGCGCCCTTTGGAAAATGGCCGCCGTTATCCCTGGCGGCCTGGCGCGGGGAAACGGAACTTGTCCGCCATCTTCTGGCCGGCGGTGTCGACGTCAACGCGGTATCGACGGATGGTTACACGGCCTTGAGCCTGGCCTCCTGGAAAGGGCATGATGAGGCGGTGGAGATCCTTCTTGACGCCAAGGCTAAAATGTTTCCGGCCGCCGATGAAAATATCTCCGCGCTTGTCCTGGCGGCCCAAAACGGCCATGATGGAGTGGTGCGTCGTTTGCTGGAGGGATATCCGGCGGTCATCCAGGACGCGCCGGGCATTGTCGACAAGGCCATGCACGCGGCCATTGAAGATGGCCACGGGAAAGTAGTGCAGGCGATCCTGCGGCAGGGTGTTCTGTTGAGCATCCCCGAATCAAAAAAGGCGCCATATCTTTTGTCCGCGGCGAAAAAAGGCGACGTCGCCATGATCGATATATTTCTTGATTACGGGGTGGATATCAATACAATCGATGAGGACGGGAAAACGGCCCTCATACTGGCCGCGGAGGCGGGGCAAGGCGATGTCGTCCAATATTTGCTTGAGAAAAAAGGCGTTGCGCTGGATTTGCGGGACCATCAGGGGCATACGGCGCTTTTGGCCGCGGCGGCTACCGGCCGGGAGGATATCGTTTCCCTGCTTGTGAAAACGGGCAGTGCTATTGATATCCCGGATGCGGGCGGGAATACGCCCTTATTGCTGGCGGCCGGAGCGGGGCATTCCGCCATCGTCGAAGAATTGATCCGAAAAGGCGCCCGCGTTGACGCGACCAACGCCGCGGGCAACAGCGCCCTGGTGGCCGCGATCAAACGCGAAGATAAAGTTGTCGCCAAAATATTGCTGGATCACGGCGCCAACCCGTATCTTCCCTTAAAGAAGCTCGACCATATCAGTGAAGAGATGAAAGAGTTGTTGGGACAATACCGGAGCACAAAAAAATGGCTCAAGGAAATATTCTGACACACCCTTCTTCCCGCGGTGAGGCGTCATCATTTTTTCATGTCTTCTTGAAACACCTCAGCGATTCGGCGTCGTTTTTGTTTTCTCTGGTCATTATTTTTATCCTTTTCGTCGGATGGCGCTTGCGGTCGTATCATCTGATTACGGCCGAGCACGGCGTTGGCTACGCATTGGGGGTCATTGGCGTTCTCATGATGCTCGCCCTTTTAATTTATCCTTTGCGCAAAAGATATCCCTCTTTGCGTTTTCTGGGGGGCGTGAAGATGTGGTTCCGCGTCCACATGGTGCTGGGCATCCTCGGGCCGGTATGCATTTTATTCCACGCCAATTTCCAATTGGGGTCGCTTAACAGCAACGTGGCCCTGTTCTCGATGCTGATCGTGGCCACCAGCGGCCTCATCGGACGGTATATTTATACCAAAATCCATTACGGGTTGTACGGACAGCGCGCGACACTGCTTGAGCTGCAGAAAAATTTTGGTCTTCAAAAAGATGAATTGAGCCCGCAGTTCGCGCTTGTTCCCGGCGTTCAGGAAATACTTTTCCCCTTCGCCCAGGAACTGTTGACGCCGTCGGGATCCCTTTCCCTCAGCATCCGGCGTGTTTTGAGCACGGGCTGGCGCGCCAGGCTGTTGCGCTGGAATATCCGCGGCATCGTCCACGCTTATCTGCGGCAACACACCCGGGACCACAAGTGGAGCTGGTCCCGGCAGCGCGGCATGCAGCGCCAGATGCAGCGTAAAGTCTCCCAATTCCTCACCCAGACCGCGAGGGTCAGCCAGTTCGGTTTCTATGAGCGGCTGTTTTCGCTTTGGCACGTTCTGCATTTGCCGCTCGCCTGCGTGATGGCGGTCGCGGTCGTGATCCACGTTATCGCGGTCCATCTTTATTAGTCCCGTTACCACGAAAAAAATATTGCCGGAATGCGAGAAAATTATTGCTTCTGCTTGACACAAGAAGAATGAGGCGATAATCTATTTTCAGAAAACGAGTATTTCCCCCGGGGGCAGTGCCCTGTTTGGATGTTTTAAATGGCAAGATGGATCATTTATTGGGTGGTGGTGGCAACCGCAGGGGTGTTCGCCTTTAAGGTTTTTCAAAGAGATTCCCTCCAGACATTGGTCACACCCGGGGCTTTGACCAAAGCGCACGCCCAATACGAAAAAAAATGTGACGCGTGTCACGCGCCTTTTAGCAAGGAAACCCAGAACAATTTGTGCGTTGAGTGTCACAAGACAATCGGGGAAGAGATGAAAAACAGTCTGGGGCTTCATGGGCGGCTGGCGGCGGTAAAGGAAGGTAAATGCACCCGTTGTCATACTGATCACCGGGGGCGGGATTTTGATATTGTCGGCCTGGTGAAGGAGGGCTTCACCCATCAGTTCACCGATTTCACGCTGGCCGGCGCCCATACCCGTCCGGGTATCGGCTGTGACGCCTGCCACGCACCGGGGAAGAAGTTCCGTGAGGCGCCGGTGGATTGTTTCAGCTGTCATCAGAAAGATGACGCCCATCAGGGAAAGTTGGGCGCGCAATGTTCCCAGTGCCACAACGAAACCTCGTGGCAGAAGACCTATTTTGACCACCGCCAGACGCGTTTCCCGTTAAAAGGCAAACATGAGCAATTAGCTTGTGACGCGTGCCATGCCGACCGGACGTACAAAAACGCGCCCGTTGAATGCGCGGGGTGTCATTTGATCAACGATATCCATGACAGTCCCCTGGATGAAAAATGTTCCCGGTGCCATGTGGAAGATGACTGGAAAAAGGTTTCTTTCGATCATAACAAGGAGACAAAATTTGTTCTGGAAGGAGCGCATACCCAAACGGCCTGTGACGCCTGCCACACAGGGTTTTCTTTTAAGGGAAATAAGCCGGGAGCGCAATGTATTGACTGCCATCAGGGGGATGATATCCATAAGGGCCGCTATGCTACCCGCTGTGATCAATGTCACGTTCTGGCGTCATGGAAAGAAGTCCGTTTTGATCACGCCAGGGACACAAAATTTCAGCTTAAAGGCGCGCACAGCCAGGTGAAATGTGAAGCGTGCCACCAAGAGGCCGCTTCCGGGATAAAACTTGAGACCTCCTGCGCGAGTTGTCATCAAGGGGACGACATCCATAAAGGGGAACTGGGGGCACAATGTTCCCAGTGTCACAACGAGAATGGCTGGGGGGAGCGGATAGTTTTTGACCATGATCTGACGAAGTTTCCTTTGATCGGATTGCACGCGGTCACTTCGTGTGATGAATGTCATCTTTCCCCGACGTTCAAGGATGTCAGGACCGATTGCCTTTCTTGCCATCGGGACGACGATGAACATCGCGGGACGCTCGGGAGCGGTTGCGGCCAGTGCCATAATCCCAACGGCTGGCGGTTGTGGGAATTCGACCATGATAACCAGACGAAATTCAAGCTGGAGGGAGCCCACGCGGGGCTAAAGTGTCAGGAATGTCACACCCGGCCCATGGACGGGCAGGTGGTCAAACAAAAATCGGACTGTTTGGAATGTCACGCGAAAGATGATGCGCATCAGGGACGTTTTGGTGTACAATGTGCTCTGTGCCATTTTGCCGATTCATTTAAAAGGATCAAAGAGTTCCACAATGTGCCGGAAACAAAAAATTGTTTCAGCTGTCATGAGCAAGACGATGTCCATGACGGGCATTTCGGCCGGCAGTGCGGCCAGTGCCATACTGTCGAATCCTTTAAAAAGATCATTATGAGCAACTGATGTTTGTGCCGGGGCAGTTATTGCAGATGTCAAAAAGGATCATTTTCGTTTTGTTGTTCGTTTTTTTGTGGGTTCCGCGGGCTGACGCGCAGCGCATTGACTTTGACCATTTTGCCGCGGGATTCCCTTTGACGGGAGCCCACGCTGGACTTGACTGCGAAAGCTGTCATGTCCGCGGTATTTTTAAAGGAACACCCACGCAGTGCGCTTCCTGTCATAAGCAGGGAGGGAACGTTTCCGCCACCCCGACGCCCGCCAACCATATCAACACCACCAATGAATGCGAGGCTTGCCATACGACCGAGAGCATGAGCACGGTCACCCGCCTGGACCATTCGGCCGTTCTGGGAACTTGCGTCAGTTGTCACAATGGCGTCAAGGCAGCCGGAAAATCAGCGACCCATATTATGAGTTCAAAGGATTGCGCCCAGTGCCATACGACCATGAACTGGGGTTCGGCCCGTTTCGATCACGCGGCGGTCACTGGAAAATGCAGCAGTTGCCATAACGGCACCAGTGCCACGGGCAAATCGGCCAGACATATTCCCAGTTCCAATAATTGCGATGATTGTCACACGACGACGAGCTGGAGCGGCGCGCGGTTCGATCACAGTTCAGCAACCGGGACATGCAGCAGTTGTCATAACGGGACGATGGCAACGGGCAAATCGCCGACGCATATCCCCAGTTCGAACAATTGCGGGGATTGTCACACGACGACAAGCTGGAGCTCGGCGCGTTTTGACCACGGTGCGGTGACGGGAAGCTGCTCCAGTTGCCACAATGGAACAACGGCCACAGGTAAATCGGCCCGGCACATGAGTACGACCAACGCGTGCGCGGATTGCCATAGTACCAGTACCTGGATACCGGTCGTACGGGTGGACCATGCGTCAGTCAACGGGACCTGTTACAGCTGCCACAACGGGACGACGGCTCCGGGCAAGATCCCGACGCACATCGCGAGTTCGAATAACTGCGATGATTGTCACACGACAACAAGCTGGAGCGGCGCGCGGTTCGACCACGGCGCGGTGACGGGAAGTTGCAGCAGCTGCCATAACGGGACGAGCGCGACCGGCAAATCGCCAACGCATATGAATACGGCCAACACGTGTGAGGATTGCCACAGCGTGAACACGTGGTCTCCGGTCATGCGGGTGGACCACTCCGCGGTCAACGGGACCTGTTACGGTTGTCACAGCGGGACAACGGCCACGGGTAAAACTCCGACGCACATCGCGAGTTCGAATAACTGCGATGATTGTCACACGACCAACGCGTGGACGCCTGCGGTCTTTGACCATGGTTCGACAACAGGGACGTGTTTCAGTTGCCACAACGGAACGACGGCCACGGGTAAAACTCCGACGCACATCGCGAGCTCCAATACGTGCGACGATTGCCACACGACGGTCGCCTGGATCCCGGCCAATTTTGACCACGGGTCGGTAACGGGAAGCTGCAGCAGCTGTCATAACGGGACAATGGCGACCGGAAAACCAGGCAACCATTTTGTGACCACTCTGCAATGCGATGAGTGTCACACCGTGTCCGCATGGTTGCCGACGCGTCCCTATAATCATTCCTCCGGTGAGTATCCGGGAGACCACCGCTCCAGCGTCACCTGTCTGGATTGTCACAAATCCAATAGCCAGGCGGCAACATGGACCTACGCCAGTTACCGGCCGGACTGCGCGGGCTGTCATGCCGGAAGATATAAGCAGGATGCGCACAAGAAATATGAAACCCCGACGACGGCCTTTTACACGGTGAGCGAACTGCGGGATTGCGCCGGTTCCTGCCACCTGTACACCGACAGCGGTATGACGACGGTCAAGAAATCCAGGACGGGAGAGCATCGCGTTTCAAACGGCGACTTCTGATATTATTCAATTTTAAAAATTACAAAATCTTTTAGTTAGAAGGGGCAATATCATGAATGGTTTTTCGCGGGTCAGAAAATCAGCAATTCCCGGGACGTGTCTTTGGGCTATCTTGTTTTTTTCAGCGAGCGTGGCGCGTGCCGGCTTGATCGAGGAGACGCAGGTCGCTCCCCAGCCGGACGGCTATCGGGTGGATATCCATTTTCTTCTTTCCATCCGTTACCAGAGCCACACGCCCACCGGGAAAGGCAAGGTGTTCCGGGTGCAGCTGCGCGCGACCAATTACAAGAGCCTGACTGACGAGGAAGTGGCGCTTTTGCGCGACCGCGTCAGCTTGAGCTGGGACCAGGCGATCGGAATCCCGGTTGGCGAGATTACTTACGAGGGCGGTGACCCGGAACGCCCCGAGATGACCTTTATTTTTACGGAGGATGTGGATATCGAGTTCCAGGGCAGCGGCGACTCGCGCACGTTGAGCGCCATCGTAAAAACTGCCGTGAAACCACCCTCTATGCCGGAAGAGGTCCCGTTTGCTGGAGAAATTCCCTCGGGTGAAGGAGATTCTGGGTTGATGAGGGAGGCCAGCGTATCTATGGCGCTGGGAGAGTATACCCGCGCCATTCAGATTTATACCAAAATCTTGCGTACTGCCGAGGGAGACACCAAAAAGAAAGCCCAGGAATTTTTGGGCCTGGCGCGGGAACGTAACGGCCAGCTGGCGCACGCCAAGGCGGAGTATGAAAAATATCTCGCGGAGTTTCCCGAAGGCGCGGACGCGGAGCGGGTACGCCAGCGTCTGGCAGGGCTGGTTACCGCGGCCAAAGCGCCCAAAGAACCGCTCAAGGAAGCCAAGCGCGCTGAACGGGCCCCATCCCGCGCGAGCAAATGGGACAAGCAGATGTACGGGAACTTCTCTCAGTTCTATTTCCGGGACCAAACAGTGCCGGAAGCGGGTGAAACACAGGTTAACCGTGATGACCTTACTTCAGACTTGGACCTCAACAGCCGCTGGCGCAATGAGAAGCTGGACCTTCGCGGCAAATTTACGACAAGCTATCAGAATAATTTTGTGACCGGAGAGCAGGACGAAGACTCCATCAGTGCCTTGTTCTTTGAAGGGAAGATCAAGAAATACGGACTTCTGGGCCGCTTTGGGCGCCAGTCGCGCACGACGGGCGGCGTCCTGGGCCGGTTCGACGGCGCGCACCTCGCGCTGGATATCGCCCCGAAACTCACGTTCAATACCGTTTGCGGTTTTCCCGTGGACAGTTCCCAGAACACGTATGTCGAGTATGCCCGGAGGTTCTGCGGGGTCAGCGCCGATCTGGGGACGTTCCGGGAGCACTGGGACTTGAGCACCTTTTTCATCGATCAGGGTAATAAAGGGCTGGTTGACCGCCGGGCCATCGGGACGGAACTCCGTTATTTTGACGACGTCAAAGGGTTCTTTAACCTGTTTGATTACGACGTGTTCTACGAGCGGCTGAATATTTTTCTTTTTAACGGCCACTGGAAGGCGTTATCGGCCACGGATATTAACTTCGTCCTGGATTACCGCAAGAGCCCGTTACTGACGACCAATAACGCTATCCAGGGGCAGGGGGTCAACAAGATCGCCCAGTTGTTCGACAATTTTTCGGATGATGAACTATACGCCCTGGCCGAAGACCGCACGGCCGTCAGCAAGTCGATGACTGTCGGTGTGACGCAAGACGTGAAAAAGGATGTCCAGCTGACCGGGGAAATGACCGTCTCCGAGACCGAGGGCACGGTCGCCTCCGGCGGCGTTGACGCCGTTCCCGGCACCGGCAAGGAATATTCCTATTCAACGCAGCTGATCACCAATAACGTCCTCGTGGAAAATGACGTTATTATTACGGGGTTACGTTATTCGGACGCCCAGACAAACCATACCACTTCGTTTACGATCAACGCGAGATATCCGTATCTCACCAAACTCCGGTTTATCCCGAAACTCCGTCTGGACTTCCGCGAAGACAAGGGAAGCGATGACAACCGGTTCCTGGCGCGCCCCACGATGCGCATCGATTACAATTTCAAGAAATGGATGCGTTTTGAAGTCGAGGGCGGGTTCGAATGGGTGGATGAGGTTTCTTCCGGCGTTTCGCAAACATCTACGGAGCAATTTATTTCCGCGGGGTATCGTCTTACCTTTTAGCCCGGCAACCGCCCTCTTGCGCCGGGGGCTGAATTTTCCTGTTGCAATCTCCTCCAGGTTTGGTATTCTAACCGTATCTATGAGCCTCACCATTGACCGGGAAACCGTTGCCAAATTCGACGTCCCGGGCCCGCGGTACACGAGTTACCCCACCGCGCCGGTCTGGTCGACGGATGTCAACGCCGCCGTTTACGCCGAGAAACTCGCCGCCTTCGGCCGCAGCAACAAGACGCTTTCCTTGTATATCCATATCCCGTTTTGCCAGTCGCTGTGCACGTACTGTGGCTGCAACGTCGTCATCCGCAAACAGGACGAACGTTTCGGCGACGAATACATTGAATATCTTTTCCGGGAAATGGAACTGGTGCACCGCGCCATCGGCAACCGTCCGAGGGTCCGCCAGCTGCACTGGGGCGGGGGCACGCCGACGTTCTTGAACGAATCCCAGATCGAGCGGCTGTATAAAGGCACGCTAAAATATTTTGACGTCGACCCCGCCGGCGAGATCGCCATCGAGATCGACCCGCGCACCATCGACAAGTCCAAAGTCCGGAAATTGCGCGCGCTGGGGTTCAACCGTGTTTCGATGGGCGTGCAGGATTTCAGCGAAGACGTGCAGAAAGAGGTCAACCGCTGGCAGCCCTATCCAATTGTGAAAGAATTTAATGACTGGTGCCGGGAGCTTAAATTCGCCTCGGTCAATTTTGACCTGATCTACGGCCTGCCGAGACAAACGCCGGAAAGTTTCTCCGCGACCGTCGAGAAGGTGGTCGCCCTGGCGCCCGAGCGCGTCGCGCTCTACAGCTTCGCCTACGTCCCGTGGCTGAAGCGGCACCAGCGCAAGATCGACGAATCTCTTTTGCCCTCCGCTGACGCGAAGCTGGATATTTTCCTGCGCGCCCGCGAGCGGTTCCTGGAAAGCGGCTACCAGGCGATCGCGATGGACCATTTCGCGCTCGCGGACGACGATTTGGCCAAGGCCTTTGAGGCCGGCACGCTCTACCGGAACTTCATGGGCTACACGGTCAAGCCGGCCGACGAATATATCGGCCTGGGGGTCACCTCGATCGGTTTTCTGGAAAACACCTACGCGCAGAACGAGAAGGCCCTCCCGGCGTATTACGCCGCGCTGGACGCCGGCCGCCTGCCGGTGGAGCGCGGCAAGGTCCTCACCGACGACGACCGCGCGCGCCGGTGGGCAATAAATTCCCTGATGTGCCGGTTCCGGATCGACAAGCGGGATTTTCAAAAGGAATTTCATGCCGACTTTGACCGGTATTTCCAGGACGAACAGGCGCATATCCGCCGGTGCGTCCAGGACGGCCTCTTGCGGGTGGAAAACGGTTCGCTCGAAGTTTGCGGGCCGGGGAAACTGTTTGTCCGTAACGTATGCATGGGGTTCGACCACTATTTGCAGCAAAAGGACGCGCCGGCGCGTTTTTCAAGGACCGTCTGATGGCCGCGCAGAAAAAAAATAATCCGGGAAAAGAGCGCAGGACGAGCAAACGTTCCGCCATTGAGCTCGCCGCCTCCTTCGGGATCGACGAAGACCCCCGCCCCGAGCGCGAGGCGAAGATCAACGATGTCTCCGGGGGCGGATTTTGTTTCACCTCGGACCACAAGCTCGAGGAGGACGAAGAGCTCCAGCTGGCGGTGGACCTGGACGTGCTCGAACAGGTCGTCATCAACGTCCGGGTGGTGTGGGTCGAGAAGGTCAAGGGGAGGAAGGGATACCGCGTCGGGGTGCGGCTGATCGAATCCGACGGCCCCGAGTTCGAGAGGTTCATGGAGTTTTATAGAAAACAAATTTGAGCCGTGAAGCGTCGCTCGTGAAGAGTATCTCGTAAAACTTTTCTCACGCTTCACTCTTCACGTTCCACGAGATACGATGAAAGAGTCATCATTCCTCCAGGCCTTCCAGGGCACCAACAAGCAGATCCCCGTCTGGTTCATGCGCCAGGCCGGGCGGTATCTTCCCGAATATCAGGCCCTGAAGAAAAAGCATTCCCTGCAGAAAATGTTTGACACGCCGGAGTTGGCCGCGGAAATCACCTGTCTTCCTGTCGATATTTTGGGCGTCGACGCCGCGATTTTATTCGCCGATATCCTGACGCTGCCCAAACAAATGGGCTTTGATATCCGCTTTGATGACCGCCACGGGCCGGTCATCGGGGGTACGGTCGCCGGCGACCTGCACCACCGTGAAGACATCCATGACGCGGACGATTTTTCCGGCCTGACGAAAACGATCCGTTTGGTCAACGAACAGCTTGACGGCCGGGTCCCCTTGATCGGCTTTGCCGGATCGCCTTTTACGGTGTTGACGTATTTGATCGAAGGCGGTTCCTCCGTCAACTTCACCCGGACGTTCCGGTTCATCAACGAACATCCCGTGCATTTTCAGGCGTGGATGGAATTGTTGACGCAAAACACGGTCCGTTACCTGACCGCGCAGAAAGAGGCGGGCATCAAGGCCTTTCAACTGTTCGACAGCTGGGCGGGGATCCTGCGGCCGGCGGATTTCGCCCGCTGGGTTTTGCCTTTCGCGCGCCGGATCTTCGCGGAGGTCGATCTGCCGTCGATCTATTTTGTGCGCAACTGCGCGCATCTGCTGGCGCTGATGGACCAATCGGAAGCCGATTTCTTATCCGTCGACCACACGGTTGTCCTCGGGCACCACACGGTCATCGAGAAAACGAAAAAAGGCATTCAGGGGAATCTGTTCAACGGCCTTTTGTACGCGGACGACGCCACGCTAGCCAGGGAAGTGCGCGATGTTTTAGTCGGCGGCGTCAAACACGGCCGGTACATCTTCAATCTAAGCCACGGCGTTTTCCCCGATACGGACCCCGACAAGCTCAAGTTCATCGTGGAGCAGGTGCATTCGTTTAAGAAGAAAACTTAATCGTATTTCGTATCTCGTATCTCGTATTTCGCTGGAAGGCGACACGAGCGACGAGATACGAGCGACGAGATACGAAGGTTATGTCTAAGAACATTCATATTGTCGGCGCCGGGATCAGCGGTCTGGCAACGCTCCATTATCTTAAGAAAAAATACGCCGCGCGGCCTGACGTCGCCATATCCCTTCTGGAGCAAAGCTCCGCACCCGGCGGGACGATCCAGTCAGTCGTCCGCGGTAATTGTCTTTTCGAGACCGGCCCCAACGGGTTTCTCGATTCAAAACCGCGCACGCTGGAGCTTGTCGCCGATCTTGGCCTCGCCGGCGAGCTGGTCAAGGCCGGCCGCGGCGTCCAGACCCGCTACCTTTGTTTAAATAACACTTTGCATCCTTTCCCGATGAGCCCGGGCGGTTTCTTCGGCTTCCGCCCGATGCGCCTGCGCGAGAAATTGCGTGTTTTCGCGGAGCCCTTTGTGGCGCGCGGCACGGACCCCGGGGAGAGCGTTTATGATTTCGGCGCGCGGCGGCTGGGGAAACGGTTTGCCGAATTTTTTCTGGATCCGATGGTCAGCGGTATTTACGGCGGGGACGCGCGCGCGACGGTCCTCAAGGCTGCCTTCGGCCGGATCCATGAGATGGAACAGCAATACGGGTCATTGTTCAAAGCCATGATAAAATTGCGCAAGGGAGGAATGCCGAAGGGGACGTTGACGTCTTTTCGTCAGGGGCAAGCGCAATTGACCGACGCGCTGGCGCGCCGTTACGCGCCGGATGTCTGGTTTAATGAGGAAGTTAAGAATATTACGCGCGTGTCCGGGCGTTTTGCCGTCGTGACAGCTACGGCGCGCCATGAAGCGGACGAAGTCTTTGTCTGTACCCCGGCGTACCAGGCCGCTACTATATTAAGGGAAACGAGTCCTGCGTTGGCGCGCGAGCTGGAAAAGATCCGTTATTCGCCGCTGGCGGTCATCGGATTAGTTTTTCCGCGTAAAGCATTTGTTTCTCCGCCGCAAGGGTTCGGATATCTGATCCCCTCCGGCGAAAAGAAAGAAGTGCTGGGCGTTTTATTCGAGAGCAATATTTTCCCGGGCCGTTGCGGTGAGGAGGAGATATTACTGCGGATCATGGTCGGCGGCGCGCGTCATCCGGAAATCCTGAAGAGATCCCGTGAGGAATTGACCACGCTGGCCGTGAAGGAAATCCAGACGACTTTAAAGGCGAGTGCCCAGCCGGTTGAAACGTTTTTTGCCCAGTGGCCCAAGGCGATCCCGCAATACGACCGCGCGTACGTTGCGGCCGAGCGCGGGCTGGAAGAAGAATTAACGAAATGGCCCGGGCTGCATCTCGTTGCCAACTATCTGCACGGCGTTTCCCTCAACGACTGCATCGAGAACGCCCGGCAGGCCGCCTTCCCTCTTGAGGAGAAAGTTTGACAGGTTTCTAACCCTTGATATAATCGTCCCATTCCCCCTTTAGATGCTTCCTTGAGTTCCGCTCGATCCCCCCTGTTCAATAATAACATACAAACGGAAAGGGGATCCTATGACACGCCCAAAAGCATTCCAAGTCAAGCAAGCCGTAATACCGTCCGAAACAATCGGAGAAAGAATATTCTTTCTCCGCGGCAAGAGGGTTATGTTCGACAGAGATTTGGCAGCGCTCTATGGTGTTACGACAGGTAATCTCAATAAGGCCGTGAAACGAAATATAGAGCGATTTCCGGAAGATTTTATGTTCACCCTTACCCGCGAAGAGTACACGGTTTTAAGATTCCATTTTGGAAGCTTAAAAAGAGGGACCCATCCCAAGTATTTGCCATCGGTATTTACCGAACAGGGGATCGCCATGCTTTCAGGCGTCTTAAAAAGCAAGCGGGCCGTGCGCGTCAATATCGCCATCATGCGGGCGTTCGTACAATTAAGGGAAGCGCTCTCGACGCACAAGGAATTGGCTTCTCAATTTAGAGAGCTCGAGCGAAGGGTCGGCAAACATGACGGGGATATCCAGGCCATCTTTCGCGCGATCCAGCGGCTCATGGCCGGGCCCGAAAAGCCCAAAGGCCGCATCGGGTTTCATCCGTGAAAGTACGGGTCGAATGTTGCCCGCCGCTCATAATTTCACCCTTGCCAAATCCGGCGTTTAGCGGTAACGTATGCGGGAGAGTAGTGGTTAATTAAGGTTGCGTTACACGTCATCGGATTTCCGTAAACTACTAAACAGGGAGTGAGTTAATATGAAAAAATTAATACTCTGTGGCACGCTTTGTTTTATTACAAGTCTTGCCTTTGCGCAAGATTTCGAGAAATTTATTGGTAAATGGATGAGTCAAGGTGAACCTCTCCTGGTCGTTAAATCGGAAGGCGATTCTATCAAACTAGAATTTCCGGATAATCCAACATGGAGGGCAGAATTTCAAAATGTCAGGATTGAAGAAGATAAGTTAAAATTTGAACAATTGAATTACCTCAAAGATGGCAGGCAACATCCTTTTAACGGTGTTATAAATCATTGTGAAATGTGGCAGGAAAGTGACGGGAAAATGTATTTTCGACTATGGACAGATTATATGAAAGACGAACCACCTACGGAAATAATAAAATCAACAGAATGAATTAGGCGGGACTTCCGGGGACGTCCCTAAAGGGACTCCCTGCGGTCGTGTAACGTAACCTGAAATAATCGCGATCCTGCTTCGCAGGATAAATTCGCCCAGCGCACTTATGTTCACTGCGTTCCATAAGTGCGGGGCTCATTTATGCCTAAGTCTTTAGCCAAATCCGACGGTTATAAAACTCTCGTCAAAAGAATCACGCGCGAGTTCGCGGAGCTGGAGGTCTTTGTCAAGAGCCGCTTCGCGAAGGCGTATTGGAACGTCGGCAAATATATCGACGACCACCTTCTGGCGCACAAGGACAGGCCAGCGTATGCCGCCGGCTTTTATGAAAAACTGGCGGAAGATACCGGCCGGGAGAGGACGACGTTGCAGTGGGCGGTCCGGTTCCACCGGGCTTATCCAATCTGTGATTTTAATCACAAATTGACTTGGGCGCATTATAAGGGTCTGCTCACTGTCCAGGACACGGAAGAACGCAAGAAGCTTGAAGAAAAAATTATCCGTCATGATTGGGACACGACAAAGCTCCGGGAATATTTAAGCGTCAAACGCAGGCTCGCCGCGCCGGCCAATGACGACAATCCTGTCCCGCAATTAAAGTTCACCCGAGGGAAACTGCACACCTACCAGATCGTCCCGGCGAACAAGACTTTGGTCCACCGGGGTCCTTTGGCCCTGGACCTGGGCTTCCGTGAGCAGTATGCGATTCCCCCGGGCGCGCCGCGATTAAAGGAAAACGACACGGTTGAACTGGTCCTTAAGGACGGAGAACTCGCCGGGGTCAGTAAGGTCGCGGTCCCCAAAGACGAACTGTTCACTTACAAAGCCGCGGTCGAAAGAGTCGTCGACGGCGACACGCTGCTGGTGTCCTTTGATTTTCAATGTCCGATGTCCGTCGGCCAGAAACTGCGGCTGCGCGGGATCGACTGCCCGGAGATCGACACCGAGGAAGGTCGAAGAGCCAAGCGGTTCGTCGAGGCGCGGCTGAAGGACTGTGACTTTATCGTCGTTAAAACCTACAAGGATCGCACCGACAAGTTCGACCGGTACCTCGCTGACATTTTTTATTTGCCAGGCGTGAGCGATCCCGCTGTTGTCACCCGGGAAGGAAAATTTCTGAACCAGGAACTTCTGGACGAACATTTGGCTGTCGTGTATCAATAAAGGCCGCGCGAAAGTTGCGTTTGTCAAAGGACTTGTATTTCCCGGAGAGATTGATTAGAATACACCACAATATTCCTTTTTAGCATTAAGCCGCGAAACCCGAAGCACGAAACTCGAAACAAATTTAAAATTCAAATACCCTAATTACCTTTTTAGAATTTGGAATATTTGGATTTAGGTATTGTTTCGGATCTCGATATTCGTGCTTCGGATTTAAACAGGGTAAGCATGAATAATCACTTATTATCAAAGGCACTGATTTGTTGTGCTGTCTTGTTTTTCTTGACTGGCTGTCAACGCGGCCCGGTCAAGCGGACGTATCACGAAATTGTCCAGAGCGCCCCGCCACCGCAGGCGCGTCCGATGATGCCGATGTCGGGCGAATTGGACATGTCAGCCATTCCCAACGACGACATCCACGCTTCTTTGCGCAAGGGGCAAGGGGAAGCATCCGGGGCGATGCCGATGACGGCCGTTAGGCTCCCTATGGGAGGCGCCGTAGATCCGCAAACGCAAAAAATGCTGGAAGCCTCGGTCGCGCGCCCGCCCTTGTCGTGGGCGACGCCGCAGGGCTGGACGGAAACGCCGGGTGGCGGGATGCACCTGGTCAATTTTACCTCCGCGGACAAGGACGCCCCGGCCGAATGCACCATTATCTCGCTGGGCGGGCAGGCGGGAGGGCTCGAGTCGAACGTGACGCGCTGGATGCAGCAGGTCAACATCGCCGTGCCGGAGGCGCCGGCCATGGAAAAATTTCTCGCCGCGCAAAAAAAGATCAAGACCAAAGACGGGTTTGACGCCACGATCATCGACCTGACCCAATTGCAACCCAAAGACGACCTTGAAAGCCCGTCGATGGCGGCGACCATTATCATGCTGCCGGATATGACCGTGTTCGTGAAGATGACCGGCAGCCGCGGGGCGGTTCTCAAGAACCGGGATCAATTTCAAACGCTGTGCGAGTCTTTGAAACTGAACTAAATCAAGTTGCGTATCTGGTATCTCGTCGCTCGTATCTCGAGGGATGTTTTACGAGATACGAAATACGAGATACGAGATACGAATAAGAATGAATCCATTCCGCAAAAACCTGCAGCGCAACCCCGTGATCAAATTTTGCGCGTCGATCAGGATCGCGATCGCGTGCCTGGCCCTGCTTTTTATCCTGACCTTGTGGGGCACCATCGACCAGGTCACCAACGGACTGTACCTCGCCCAGGAGAGGTTCTTCTATTCCTTTTTCTTCACCTTCGCGGGGGTTATCCCCTTTCCCGGCGCCCAGCTTGTCCTGTGGGTCTTTTTCATCAACCTGGTGTGTGTCGCCCTCACGCGGCTGGTTTATAAATGGGATCAGGCCGGGATCATCGTCATCCATTTCGGCCTTTTGTTGTTTTTCGTCGCCGCGTTCGTTACTTACCACGGCACGGAGGAGTCGCATATTACTTTAAGGGAAGGCGAGGGGACAAACGTTTCACAAGGCTACCACGACTGGGAGCTGGCGGTCTGGACTGAAGCGGATAACGCGCAAAACGTGGTCGCCTGGGACACAAAAGGGTTGCGTCCCAACGACCGGCTGGCCTTCCCGGAATACGGGTTGACGGCGACGGTGGGGCATTATTATCCCAACGCCGAGGCCTACGGTACCGGACAACCGTCACCGGACGTTGTCAGCGCCTCGGGGATCCAGACGGTTAAAGAAACACCCCTGGACAAGGAACCGGAGAAAAATCTTCCCGGGGCTCTTTTAACAGTGAGGACCTCCGGCCCGCAGGGGAAAGAGCGGGAAGTCTCCGTCCTCCTTTACGGCGGGGAGGAGCAGCCGGCGAAGATCACCAGCGGCGAGCAAACGTATTTCATGCAGCTTCGCCACAAGCGCTCCCCGCTTCCCTTTATATTAAGGCTTAAAGAGTTCACGGCGGAGTGGTACCCCAACACCCAGGTCGCGCGCAGTTATAAAAGCCTGGTCGGGATCACGCCCGCGGGTGGCAGCGGGTCGCGCGAGGTGCTGATCTCGATGAACAAGCCCCTGCGGTACAAGGATTTCACGGTCTACCAGTCGTCCTACGCGGTCGACGAGTTCGGGAGGGAGTCCTCGACCCTGGCGGTCGTCCGGAACGCGGGCCGCCTGCTGCCGTATTGCGCCAGCTTCATTACTTTCGGCGGGCTCGCGCTGCATTTTTTGATGATGGCGTTTAAAACTAAATTGAGATAATCAACATGTTAAATTCGAAGCCCGAAACACGAAATTCCTCCCAAAGGGAGCCTAACGGGAAACAAATTCAAAATTCTAAATTTAAATATTTTAAACCGGTTGTTTCGAGTTTTAAATATTTGGGTTTGAATATTGTTTCGGATTTCGGATTTCGGATTTCGGATTTCTGCAGAAGGTTGTTATTTTGCCTTTTTCTTGTTGCCATAACGACCGTACCCGCCTTCGCCCAGCAAGTCTGCGACCTCGGTCCCTCGGTCCAGCCGCGCAAGCTCCGTTCGCTGGAACATTTCGGCGCGCTGGCCGTCTTGAACGACGGCAGGGTCAAACCCGTGGACACCTACGCCCGCACGCTCCTCTTGCAGTTTTCCGGCAAGACTTCTTTTGACCGTAAACCGGCCGTGGAATGGCTGGGGCGGCTTTTGTTCGCGCCGCAGACGACCCGGGACGACAAGGTATTCCTCATCAACAACCCCGAGATCGCCACCGGGATGGGAATAGAAGCCGAGCCGCACCGGCGTTACAGTTTTTCCCGGTTGCAGCCCGGCCTCGCCAAACTCGACGAGCTCGCCGAGATGGCCGACAAGATCAACGAAAAAGAACGCTCGGTCGTCGAACAGGAAGTGTTGCGGGTTTACCGGAACCTCGTTGTTTACGATAAACACAGCCGGGTGTTCAGTTTCGCTTTCCCCTCGCCGGAGTTCGATATCGCCAGCCCGGAGGTGGTCAAGGCGCTGGAGCTTCCCGAAGGCCAGAAGGCGTTCAGCTTTTACGATATCGCCTCGCGCGCGGACCGCCTGCGTGAGTTGACCGGAAGGCTTGAGAAGAAAAAATCCGCGGACTGGCCGGCGCGCGACAAGGAACTGTTCCAGCTGGCCAACACACTTTTCCACTGGTCGCTGGATTATAGTGATCTGCCGTTTACGGTCGTGCCGGCCGGCGATTCTTCAGAAGACTGGTCGAGCCCGATGGACGCCGTCAACCGCGGTTTTTCAGACCCCAAGATCCGGGAGGAGATCGCCAGGCTGCGGGACATGATGGTCTATTACTGGAACGGCGAGCAGCTCCAGTTCGACCTGGCGGTCCGGTCGTTCGGTCATTCCGTCCTCAACCGCGTCGACCCAGCGCGCAAAAAGGCCGTGGGGAAGATCCCGCTGGAGTTGTTCTACAACAAGGCCAACCTTTTTCTGTGGGCGAAACTGTTTTATGCCATGGCGTTTTTTATTTTTCTGTGGTCGTTTTTCCCGGGAGGGGCGCGGCCGGTCTGGCGGCGGGCCGCTTTCTTTTCGGTCGTGGCGGGGCTGGTGCCGCACGCGCTGGCGCTGGCGCTGCGGATCATCATCATGGCCCGGCCGCCGGTGAGCAACCTGTATGAGACGTTCATCTTTGTCAGCATGATCACCGTCATCGCGGGGATCATTATCGAGCTCGTCAACAAACGCTGGGTGGGGAACCTCGTGGCGAGCGTGTGCGGATTTGTCTTTTTAATGATCGCCTCAAAGTTCGCCGCCGAAGGCGACACGCTCCAGATGCTGGTCGCGGTACTCAATTCTAATTTCTGGCTGGGCACGCACGTATTGTCGATCACGACCGGATATTCCGGCGTGTGCGTGGCCGGCTTGATCGGGCACCTGTACATCCTGCAGCGGATCAAGTATCCCGGCGACAAGGCCGCGCTGGAATCGACGTACCACCAACTGATCGGCGCTTTGGGGTTCGGGCTGATGATGACGTTTCTGGGGACGACCCTGGGCGGCATCTGGGCGGACCAGTCCTGGGGCCGCTTCTGGGGCTGGGACCCGAAGGAAAACGGCGCGCTTCTGATCGTCTTGTGGTGCGCGATCATCTTTCACGCCAAGGTCGGGCGTTTCGTCGGGCCGCTGGGCCTCGCGGCCGGAAGCGTTGTTGGGATCATCGTCGTGATGTGGGCCTGGTTCGGCGTCAACCTTTTGAGCGTCGGGCTCCATTCCTACGGGTTCACGTCGGGTGTGGCGACCGGGCTTCTGGTTTATGTCCTGGCCGAACTTGCGTTTCTGGCGATCTGTGTTCCGCTTGCCCTTAAAATTCCCCTCCCTCGACGGGAGGGGTAAGGGGAGGGTGAAGATTGAAGTTGTCACCCCCACCTGACCAAATGGAGGAATTAGCAAATGTCTCGTATCGGTATGCCGGAGTTGATCGTCATCCTCCTGGCGGTTATTATTCTCTTTGGCCCCAAGGCCCTGCCGGACATCGCTCGCGGGATCGGGCAGGCCATCCGTAATTTCAAGAAGGCGCTTGAGGAACCGGACGCGGGGAACGAAAAAAAAGAAGACACCTCAAGCAAATCCTCCACACCTGACGCCTAAGACAGAATTTATGCTAACTGTCAAAGAAGCCGAATCGATCATCCTCGCCAGCGTCAAGGAATTCCCTTGCATTTGCGTCCCTCTCGCCGAGGCTTTCGGCCGGGTATCCCGTGAGGACATTTTTGCCGACAGGGACCTGCCTCCTTTTGACCGCGTGACCATGGACGGCATCGCCATTGACAGCGGCGCGTGGGCGCGCGGGGCGCGGCAATTTCCCGTCGCGGGCGTCCAGAAGGCCGGCGGCCGGGCCTTGTCGCTCAAGGACAGGAACGCCTGTTTTGAAATTATGACCGGCGCGATCCTGCCCCAGGGCTGCGATTGCGTGATCCCTGTTGAACACATCGTTGTTGACGGCGGGCTGGCGCGGGTCAGCAACGAGCTTGCGGTCGCGCCGCGGCTGAACGTCCAGCCGCGGGCGTCGGAACGCAAAAAGGGCGAACTCCTCGTCCGCCGCGGGACGCCGCTTTTCCCGGCGCAAATAGCCGTGGCCGCGGCCGTCGGCAAATCCAGAATTTGTGTCGCCCGCGCGCCCGCGGTCGCCGTCATCGGTACCGGCGACGAGCTGGTCCCTCTCAACGCGCGGACGGTCAAACCTTTCCAGGTCCGGGAATCCAACGCTTACGCCCTGCAGGCCGGCCTTGAGCTCAACGGCTATCCGGGCGCCACGCGTTTTCACGTCCGGGACAACCTCAAGACGATTGAATCGCGGCTGCGCAAGGTCCTGCGGCAATTCGACGTGATTATTTTAAGCGGCGGCGTTTCGATGGGGAAATTTGATTTTGTCCCGCGGGCGCTTGGAAACCTGGGCGTGAAGGTTTTGTTCCACAAGGTCAGGCAGCGTCCCGGCGGGCCGTTCTGGTTCGGGAAGACCAAAAGCGGCAAACCCGTTTTCGCCCTGCCCGGCAACCCCGTCTCCAGCCACGTCTGCCTGTACCGGTATGTCCTGCCGTATTTGCGCAAAGCGGGCGGCCTGGAAAAAACGGCGCGGCGTTACGTGGTATTGGATGAGCCCGTTGAGATCAAAACCGCTTTGACGTATTTTTTGCCCGTCCGGCTCACCTTTTCTTCCGACGGGAAAACAGGCGCCACGCCTGTTTTTTTGCGCGGCTCCGGCGATTACGCGGCCCTTGGCGAGAGCGACGGATTTATTGAGCTGCCGTCCGACACCTGCCGGTTCGCCCGGGGAAGCGCCCACCGTTTCTACCCCACCAACAGTCCCGCCTTCCTTACTTAAGAGGTGGCGGGACTGGGCGGGATTACGCTCCACGGGATCCTGAATTAAAAGATGCCATGGTAAAGTCGTGGAGCTTCACGGCTGGGTCAACATTTCATAAAAGGTACGGCTGGTTTTGGTGAAGACCTTGCCGGCCGGGTAAAGGACCCCGATCGGCCGCTGGAGAGAGAGCCCCCGCACGCGCAGGACCTCGATCGTTTTGTCGCTGACCTCGCGCGCAACCGTCTTGCGCGGCAAGAGGGCGCAGCCCAGGCCCAGGACGACGGCGCTTTTGATCAGTTCGATATTGTCGTATTCGTGCAGGATGTTTGGCTGGATTTTATTGTCCGTGAAAAATTTCTGGATGACCTTGCCGGTGGGGGTCGCGGCGGCGAACGCGATAAACCCGACACCGGCTATTTCCTTCAGGTCGATTGTTTTTCGATGGAGGAACCGTTTTTGCGGCGATTGCGCCAGGACCAGTTCGTCTTCGGCGAAGGTTTCCGCCACGATGCCGTTCCTTTTTTGGGGGAAGGAAACCATCCCGAAGTCCACCGCGCGGTTGAGGACCATCTCGTAGATCGCGGCGTTCTTTTGATATTCGAGGTGGAGGTTGACCTGGGGGTATTTTTTCTGGAATTTTTGGACGACCGCTTTCAGCTCGTACAGCCCGACGCTGTAGATGGTCGCGATGCGGATGGTCCCGCTGAACTTGTTGTCCAGCTCGCGCACGCGCGTTTGGGCTTCTTCGTATTGTTTGAGGATGTTCTCCGCGTAAGGCAGGAACGTTTCTCCCGCGTGGGTGAGGACGACGTTCCTGCCGCGGCGTTCGAAAAGCGCCGTGCCGAGTTTTTTTTCGAGGACGCGGATATGCTGCGACACGGCCGGCTGGGTGATGAAGTTGCGCTCCGCGGCCACGCGGAACGACCGCGTCTTGGTCACGGCCACAAAAGTTTTGAGATAAAACAGATCAATCACTAGGGAAGCCCCTTTCAAATTTGCCATTAGAATATCATGGAAGGCGGTATTTATCCATAAGAAAATCTTATGGCTAGAATAAGAAAAAAAGTATTTACTAATGCTCTGAAATTCTTTATATTAAGACCAAAATTAAGTCCAGGGAAAGAGGTTACATGCATATCACCGCCGTTGGCATCAGCCACAAGACAGCGCCCATCGATATAAGAGAAAAGTTCTACCTCGATGAAACCAGGCGCCGGCTTCTTTTGAGCGAATTGAAGAACAACCCGGCCGTCGTTGAGGCGATCGTTTTATCCACCTGCAACCGCACCGAGATCTACGCGCACACGATCGCTCCGGCCGTAACGGAGCTTCTCCTCCAGTCCCTTTTTAAAGTCAAATCCATCCCGTTTTCCTGCGCCGCGGCGGAGGAATCGACCAAATATTTTTATACGCATCAAGACCGTGACGCGGTTTTTCATCTTTTGAGGGTGGCCAGCGGCCTGGAATCGGTGGTGCTGGGGGAAAACCAGATCCTGGGACAGGTCAAAACGGCCGTTGATTCCGCGCGGGAAGAAGGTATGCTCGCCAGGACTTTTAACGTCCTCGCGGCGGTCGCCATCCGCGCGGGAAAAAAAGCGCGGCATGAGACTATGGTCGGGTCGGGCGGGGTTTCCGTCAGTTGGGCCGCCGTCAACGCGGCGCAACGGCTGGCCGGGACGCTCAAAGGCCGGTCGGTCCTGATCATCGGCGCGGGGAAGATGGCCAACCTGGCCGCGAACCAGCTGGTCAACAGAGCTCTCGGGGAACTTTATATCATGAACAGGTCGCAGGACAACGCCGAGGGTCTGGCCGAGAAATTCGGCGGCATCAGCGTATCGTTCTGGGACATGAAAGAGATCTTGCGCCGCGTGGATGTCTGTATCTGTTCGTCCGGGGCGCCGCATTATGTCCTTGAAAAAGACGTGGTGCAGCAAACAATGGCCGGGCGGCCGCAGAGACCATTGGTCTGCGTGGATATTTCCATCCCGCGCAACATCGACCCGGCTGCAGGGCAGGTGGCAGGGGTTTCCCTTATTACGGTGGATGATCTGGGAGATATCGTAACCGAAACCATGCAGCGCCGTAACGGCGCGCTTAGCCAGGTGGACGGCATTGTTAATCAAAAGGTGGATGAGTTTTATTCCAAGATCGCCAGGAGTGGCGAGGTAAAGGCTGCGGCCGCATAGATATTGAGACCGGATTAACAGGAGGAGGAAAAATGCAAAACAGGTTAAAAAAGTCGAAAGGAATCTGGATGTTGGCTTTTATCGTTGCGGGAGTTTTTTTACTCCCGGATGAGAGCCACGCGCTCCCGGCATGGGCCCGTAAGTACGGCGTCAGCTGTAATGTCTGCCATCGTCCCGACGCTCCCAGGCTCAATGTTGTGGGACACCGGTTCAGGAAGCTGGGCTACAGGATGCCGGAAGAGGTGGGAGAAGCTCCAAATTATAAAGAGATCGGTGAATATATCGCGATGCGCGGCAGGGTGCGATACGAATATGAAAATCTCACCAAGGGCGCCGATACCAGCCGTTTCAAATGGAACGATGCGACGTTTTTTTACGGCGGACCGGTAACGAAAAACCTGAGCAGCTTCTTTGAATGGGAATGGGAAGCCGCGGATGAGTTGTCGTTGTTAGGACAAATTTCCTGGCTCGTAGGGAATTCGGACCATTATATCAACTTCCGGGTAGGCCAGATGCATACTTTGACCCGGGTAGGATGGGCGGGATTTGACCGGCCCAGCGGGATATCCACCCCGGACGCCCTTTCGACCGATATCACGACGGGCGGCACCTCCTTCAAGTTCAACGAAGACCAGAAAGGGGCTGAAGCAAGTATCGGGCTCACGGAAGATGCCAGGATCATTGCCCAGGTGCTCAACGGGTTAAACCAGGCCGGCAGCGGTACAAGCGGTTCATCTCAAGAGGGCGACACGGATAAAGACTTCCTTCTGGCTTATGAGCAGAATCTCACCGAGAAGGGAAGCGGGTTTACCCTCGTGGGTTATCGCGGTGTATGGCATAACGCGTCAGGCACGGACGAGGCGACGCAATATAATTTTTATCGTCTCGGCGCGACAGGCAGTCTGGTGTTTGCCACGCCCTTCGCCAAGGCTCTGGAGAGCGAACTCCAGGCGGGCGTGTTGTACGCGACTGATATCAACCCGGCAGCTTCCCGTAGCGTAAGGGATATCCAGGGGATCGGCTATTGGGTCGGCCTGGAGCAGTGGTTTAACAAGGCGTCCATCTTCACCCGTTGGGATTCGGTCGATCCGAATACAAGTGTGGCCAACGACCGGAATCAAAAGTTCTCCCTGGGCAGTACTTATCACGTTAACGATAATCTGCGCTGGGCGAATGATATCTTTGTCAAGGTCAAGGACAACGGAACGGACAGTGCCGGAGCCACGACAGAGTTAATGTTTAATTTCTAAAATAACAGTGTGTTAGAGAGGGCAGAATCAATTTTGTTCTGCCCTCTCTGCACATTTCAGGGGGATGTGTTGTGAAAACAAAAGGATGGGACTTGGCTGTTTTCTTTGCCGTTGGGATATTTCTTGGGCCGGTCTTCGCGTCCGCCGGGACGGAATTTACGAAGACGTCTATCGCGGACATCGAAAAGAACCCTGGTCAGTGTTATGAAACAAATGTGGAAGTTGAGGCTTATTTCTATAAAGAAGACAACA
>JACRHP010000055.1 GCA_016212005.1 Candidatus Omnitrophota bacterium
CTTACGCTTCAGCGCGTAGCGGTTGAGCGCCGCGGCCAGTTCATAGGTGCATACCGTCGGTGTCAGCTTGTAATCAACAATGTCTTTGGCTTGTTCCGGAAGTGTTGTTTCAAATAAAAGGACCGGCGTTGTGATGCCGGCGTTGCGTAAAGCTATCCCTTCAGTCAGATTTGACAAGCCAAAAAAATCTACCTTTTCCCGGACCAACAGCTTCGCGATAGGAAGCATTCCATGTCCGTACGCATCCGCCTTGATGACGGTCAAAATCTTCGCCTTGCCGGCGAGCCTGCGCAACACCCGGGAATTATGCCGGATGGCGTTAAGATCGATCTGTGCCCAAGTTAAATATTGACTCATTCATCCCTCATGTTTAGTCGTAAGTCATAAGTCGTCAGTCGTAAGCATCATCGGCTTACCACTTACAACTTACCACTTACCACCTTCTTAGTCACTTGGCAATCTTCGGGATACAAATACAGCGGGACTAAACTCTCCGCCGCGTCGTACTCTTTCGATTCAAATCGCTTTAAGGCGAGCGTTGCCAGATGCTTGGCCTGCGGGTACATCTGTTTTCCGCCGGTAAAACGCGCTTTGATCCCGGCGGCCCTTCCAATGGCTTCCTGGAAAAGCGGCACGCCGTCGCCGACAAAAGTCACTTCTCCCTGCACTTGTTTTAACACATTTTGAATATCCGTTAACAAATATTTACTCTTTCTTTTTAGCACGTTCCCCTTTTTCTGATAAAGGCAGGCATAGGCCATATTTCGTTTGGCATCGCACACCACGCAGACCTGACCGTCTTCCTTAACATTAAGCGCCAGGATATCCAAGCTTGGAATGCCGACGACGGGCTTTTTAAGCGCGAAGGCCAAGCCCTTGACGGTCGCAAGCCCGACGCGCAGGCTGGTAAACGATCCCGGCCCGAGCCCCACGGCAAACCCGTCGAGTTTGGCCAGCGTCAGCCCCGCCTTCTTTAAAATCCCCTGGATCGCAGGCATGATCGAATCGGAAAGAACCTTCTTCAAAAAGATGCTGCGAGAATACAGCACTTTCCCGTCCTTCGCGACCGCAAGGCTGAAGTGTTTGCTGGAGGTATCAAGGGCTAAGATATTCATAAAACGGTTAATAGTTAATGGTGGATAGTAAATGGCTCCATTTACCATTCACTATTTACCATTAACCAGTCCTCTCGTAATTCGACAATACTTTTCTCCAACCGCCGCAAGTTTGATCGAACGTTCATTTTCGCCTTTATGTTTTAATTCAACGCGCAGATATTCCTTCGGCGTCAAGGCACCCAGGCGCTCGGCCCACTCGATGACGGCGACCCCGTCGCCATACAAAAATTCCTCGTAGCCGATCGCGCCGATCTCATCCGCCTTTTCCAGACGATAGAGATCAAAATGGTACAACGGCAAGCCTGCCTGTCCGGCCGAGTAGGTCCCGCTCCGCGGGACAGGCAGGCGCCCGTGATACGCGTTCATCAGAACGAACGTCGGACTGTTGACCCTTTCGGAAGCGATCTTTAAGCCCTTGGCAATGCCTTTGATCAGCGTCGTCTTGCCGCTGCCCAATTCCCCCTCCAGGCAAAGGATATCCCCTTTGCGCAAATGTTTGGCCAGCCTCTCTCCAAACCGCAGCGTTTCGCTCTCGCTCTTCGATAATAGGGAAACAGTTTTCATCAGAAATGTGTATACCCGCGGGGCCTGATCTTTGTGAGTTTTCCGGTCTTATCTTGCAATGATAATCCTCTGCCGCGGGCGACAATCTCACCAATGGGATAAAATTTGTTCTTCCTTAATAAGGCGGCCTTACGGGCGGGGACCGTGAACAAGAGCTCGAAATCCTCGCCGTCATAAAGCGCCTGACGCAAACCGGCTCCGGCGCGCCGCGGGATCCGTTTTTCTTCCAGAACAGCGCCAGCCTTGCTCTCTTCCAGGATATGCCCCAAATCTGCCGTTAACCCGTCGGAGATATCAATCATGGACGTCGGTTTCACATGACGAACTAAATATTGTGATTCTTTGACGCGCGGGGTAAATTTCAGGTGCCGGCCCGTGGACAAGGACTTCCCCAACGCGCCCGTCACAAAAATTCGATCGCCCGGCCGGGCGCCGTTTCGATAAACAACGTCGGTCTTGTTGACCTCGCCCGTCAAAGCGACATTGATCACGAGCCTCGCGCTTTTAATGGTGTCCCCGCCGACGATGGCAATACCAAATTTGCGCGCCAGCGTATCCATCCCTTGATACAGATCACGGACAAACGCCCAGGATAAATTCCCCGGGACGCCCAGCGACACCAACGCGTAACGCGGCAACCCGCCCATCGCGGCGATGTCGCTGATGCTGCACGCCAAAGCCTTGTGCCCAATCGAACGCGGCGGCGCACTGCGCTTAAAATGCACACCTTCCATCAGCATGTCCGTCGTCAAAAGCAGATACCGTTTGGCATCCAAAGGCACGACGGCCGTGTCGTCGCCGATGCCTTTAATAACCGACGCGCCGCCTCCTTTATATTTCTTGAGAAGGTCGATGAGACCGAATTCGCCGAGTTGGGATAATTTTGTAAGCATATGCTTGGACTAAAGACTGAAGACTAAAGACCAACGTCTTTCGTCATTAGTCTTTGGTCTTTGGTCTAAAAGTTCTTTTAATATTTTTTCGAAACGGCGGGCGGATGATTCCCTTTTCGGTTACGATGGCGGTGATCAGGGCATTATCCGTAACATCAAAAGCAGGATTGTAGACCTTCACTTGCCGCGGCGCCGTCGGGCGGCCGCCAAATCCCAAAACCTCTTCTCGGCTTCTTTCTTCGATGGGAATTTGTTTGCCGCCGGCAATCGACAGGTCAAAGGTGGATTGGGGCGCGACCACGTAGAACGGGATCCGGTGATGTTTGGCCAAAACGGCCAGGTTGTACGTGCCGATTTTATTCGCCGTGTCGCCGTTGGCCGCAATGCGGTCCGCTCCGGCAAAAACCGCGTCGATCTTCCCCTGCTTCATCAACGTCGCGGCCATGTTGTCACAGATCAACGTCGTATCAATGCCGGAACGCAAAAGTTCCCACACCGTCAGGCGCGCGCCCTGCAAAAGCGGGCGCGTCTCGCAGGAGTACACCTGGAACTTTTTGCCTTTGGCCTTGGCGCTGTACATAACTCCCAGCGCGGTGCCGTAATCGACGGTGGCCAGCGCGCCGGCATTACAGACCGTCAAAAGCCGGCCGCCGGAGGGGACCAACCGCGCGCCGAAATCACCCATCTTGCGGCAAAGCGTGCGGTCTTCCTCGTAAACGGCCAGCGCTTCTTTCTTTAAAAGGTCCTTCAGTTGCGCGACGTCCGCGCCGGGATGACGCTGGATGACCGCTTTCATCCGTGTCAGAGCGTTAAAAAGGTTCACCGCCGTCGGGCGCGACGTGGCGAGGTAATCGCTGATCCTTTCCACGTGCTTGCTAAAACGTTTGCGGTCGTTCCGGTTCCTGGAACGGGAACCGGAACCGGAGAATGATTTGATCCCCAGCAAGACCCCAAAGGCCGCGGCTACACCTAAAGCCGGCGCGCCGCGCACGCTCAAACGCCGGATCGCCTGCCACAGCGTCTTGACGTCGCGGCAATGGATGTAAACCAATTTTCCGGGGAGCTTGGTCTGGTCGATGAGTTTGACGTGACCGTTGGTCCAACGGATCGTTTGAATAGACATAATAATACTTTCGAAGTGGTCACCATGTCACAAAGACACAAAGTCACAAGTAAAAAATACTGGTGACGTTGTGACCGGGTGACTTTGTGACCTCAAGTCTTAGTTATAACTTTACCTTCAGCGTCTAATCGCGGGAAAAGCGCCGCGTGGCTTTTTAGCTTCGTTCCGGCTTTGAGCTTTCCCCATTCTGGTTCTGTTCCCGACGCCCCCAAAATTTCCAAAACCGTTTGCGCTTTCGCAGGTATAACCGGAAGAAGCAAGATCGCGCTGATACGCAATGCTTCTGTGGCCGTATAAAGGATCGTCCCTGCCCTGTCCAGATTCGTTTTCGCCTCTTTCCAGGGCGCCTGGTGTTCCATATAAACGTTCGTGTTGCGGATCAACACCAAAACTTGCTCAAGGGCTTCGTGGACACGCATGGCATTGATCAACTCTTCAATCTTTTTGGCCAACCCATCAGCCGCGTCGTGGATCGGCTGCTCGGCTGCCCCCGCCTTGCCTTCTTTAGGAACACAACTATTAAAATATTTTCCAATGAGACCGCTCACGCGGTTTAAAAGATTTCCAAAGTCGTTGGCCAGATCACTATTGTAACGTTTGATGAAAGATTCCATCGTAAAGTTGGCGTCCTGTCCCAATACCATCTCGCGCATCAGATAATAACGCACCGGGTCAACGCCGTATTGGTCGACAAGACTTAAAGGATCGATGACGTTGCCCAGAGACTTGCTCATCTTCGTTTCGCCGATGAGCCACCAGCCGTGGGCGAAGATGGTTTTCGGGAGCGGCAACCCCAAAGAGAACAACATCGTCGGCCAGTACACCGCGTGGGTCGTTAAAATGTCTTTGCCGATCAAATGGATCGAGGCCGGCCACCATTTCTTGAACTTTTTGGGATCATCAACATACCCTGGGACGGTGATGTAATTGATCAGTGCATCAAACCAGACGTACGTGACGTAATCCTTATCGAATGGAATTTCAATTCCCCAATTCATGCGCGCCTTCGGGCGGGAGATGCACAAGTCCCCCAACGGCTGGCGAAGGAATCCCAAAATTTCATTACGCCGATGCTCTGGTTGAATAAATCCCGGATGGGCGTTGATATGATCGATGAGCCTCTCTTGGTATTTGCTCATCTTGAAAAAATAGTTACGCTCCTTTAACCTTTTGACGTCGCGAAAGTGCCCCGAATCTTTCTCGGTATCGGTGATGAAACGTTCCTCGGCGACCGAATACCAGCCTTCATACTCGTCAACGTAAACATCCCCCGCGTCATACACTTTTTGAAGCGCGGCCTGGACCGCCTTGACGTGGCGGGGCTCGGTCGTGCGGATGAAATCGTCGTTCTGGATCTCGAGCTTCTTCCAAAGGTTTGAAAAACGAGGTGCTAATTCGTCGCAATGCTGCTGCTCGGGAACTCCGCGCTTCTGCGCCGCCTGCTGGACCTTTTGGCCGTGCTCATCCAGGCCAGTCAGAAAAAAAACTTCGTCGCCTTCGTTGCGGTGATACCGCGCCAGGACATCCGCGAGGATCGTCGTGTACGCATGCCCGATATGCGGGTTATCGTTGACGTAATAAATCGGAGTTGTCACATAAAATATTGAACGCATATCTTCGTCGCTCGTTAATACCACAAGACACCCCCCGGAGTGTCTTGGTTCATTTCTTAACTAAAGGTTTTTAGGTAACCCTCAACATCAAAAGGGCGAAATGGCAAATCATTTCCTAAATACAATGGATGATGCGGATGTTTCTTAGCCACTAAATTCCCTCTACATACCCATTGAGTTTTATAAGGTTTTATAATTTTTACAATATCCTTAAAACATTCCTTTTAAAACGGCCTTTTCTCGATTAAACCAC
Organism: Candidatus Omnitrophota bacterium; assembly: GCA_016212005.1. Classification (GTDB taxonomy): domain Bacteria; phylum Omnitrophota; class Gorgyraeia; order Zapsychrales; family Zapsychraceae; genus UBA10015. The sequence continues at coordinate 5,565 of JACRHP010000055.1, forward strand.
CCCAAGCTGCCCATACCGTCAACTTGGGATTGGAACAAAAAACATCCTTAATATGAGCGAGATTCTTCTTGTGAATGTTTTTGTCTAACTCTAAAGAAAGGCCTCTCGGGTTAGTAGCTCTTTGAGGATATAAATTAAGCATAATCCAGCCATCATAATTTCTTCTTAACGAATTATTTCGAACACTTCGTAAAGTATTATCTAACTTATCCGGCTCTGCAGTGCTTGGATTAACACCAAAACAAACAAGTGGGTTCTTACCATCTTCACCTAAGATAAAACGAACTGAGTTATCCTCGTTATTTTTATATATCCACATTATATTTGCCTTCTCTGGACTAAATTAAAAAACCTCCGCAGATCTTCTCGAAACAAATACCTTTCCCCTCCGTTGCCAATCTCCGTCCCCGTCTCTGCTGCGGGCAATTCAAATTCAGTCGGCACCGACTGAATTCGCCGGCCGGTCTACAACTTTTTATAAAGCCCTTCGATAAACCCAAGGTAATCCCGGCTTTCCTCGGGAGATCCAAAGGCGTTGGCGCTGTAAAAATCGAGGTTGCGGTCCTTGCGCATTTTCTCACCAACAACCAGGACATCTTCGGAACCCAGAATTTCCCCCAGACTTTCAATAATTTTTTGATGATGCCCGGGGCGGCTTTTGACGCGGTGCCCTTCCCTGGCCAGGCAGTAGATGCCGATCTTGATCAGCCCCATATACGCGAAATGGAACACGACCTCATACTCTTTAGCCGCATGGGCGATATCCAGATCGCGCTGGGCGGATTTCTTGTACCGCGCCAGTTCGACGGGGGTAAAAGTCTGTTTAATAAAAAAATTTTTATCGAACCTCATAAAAGGCGGATCACTTTCTTCTCAAAAACGCTTTGAAGGAATTGGTCTTTGCTTTTCTTTCTTTTTCGAAAATCTTCCGGGCGTATATTGACCGCGTTGATCTCCCGGCCGGCTTCCTTTTGCATCCGGTAAAGAACTTTCTGGGCCTCGATCCCTTTATGCTCCCCCACGAGCAAAAGGTCTACATCGCTTGAAGGGCCCCACGCCCCCTGTGCGTAGGAACCGTAAAGATACGCCTCCTGCAACCCTGCAACGGCCTTCAACCGCTCCCGCAATACCTGTTCCAATCCGGCCGTTTTCAAGAAGATATCTTTATAATTTTTATAAAGAGGATGCTGCGTGTGGGAGGAAAAATACCGCTCTTTACCCTTAAATTCGCTCTTGAGAAGCCCCTCCTGCTCAAGCTGGACCAGGACCCGGTAGACGTTCTTGGGGTCGGAGCGGATCAGGCGCGCCAGTTCATTGATGTAAACGGCGCCTTCCTCGTTTAAGAAAAAATAATTCAGGACCTTGTTTTTCACGTTTGAGCGTGTCTTGAGCATCGGGCAGCCTCATACCATGTTTATGGTCGAATAATACCATGATAGTCCCCCCGTGTCAATAAGCCGGGGCACTCCGGGGACGGTTTCCCGTGCCCTGCCGCGGGCAATTCCGCAGACGTCTGCGGAATTCATCTCGCGCGGGTAATTCAAATTCAGTCGGTGCCGACTTAATTCGTCTATCGCCCGGGCAACTCAAATTCAGTCGACATCGACTGAATTCGCCGGCCGGCCGCGGCAACACCGGGTGTTGCCGGAAAGCACCATCCATGTAACAAATTTGTTACAAGTGTAACAGAAATGGGACACAACAAAGCCACGGAGCAGGCCCCGTGGCTCTTTATAAAGATCGTTTAAGGATCAATTCAGCCGACCCCGGCTTTTTCGAAAACGGTCTTGATGATCTTGCCTTCGCCGGCGTCCACGGTCACCAGGCGTTTGAGGATGTTGACGTCGATAACCTTGCCCTTGCCCTCCCCCACGGAGATCTTGTCGCCGACCGCGGGCAGGTTGCGGGAGAATTCTTTATACACCTGGAACTCGTAGGCCATACAGCATTTGATGCGCCCGCACACCCCCGAGATGCGCGAGGGGTTCAAGGGCAGCCCCTGTTCCTTGGCCATCTTGATCGAGAGCGTGTGGAAACCTTTCATGTACGAGGCACAGCACAGCTCGCGGCCGCAGATGCCGTAGCCGCTGACGATCTTCGCCTTGTCGCGCACGCCGATCTGCTTGAGCTCGATGCGCACGCGGAAGACCTTCGCCAGGTCCTTGACGAGGTTGCGGAAATCCACGCGGCCGTCGGCCAAAAAGAAAAAGAGTATCTTGCTGCCGTCGAAGGTGTATTCGGCCTTGACGATGTTCATCTGGAGCTTGCGCTCGTTGATCTTGCGTTCGCAGTTATCGATGGCGTCCTGTACCTTCGTGCGGTTGTTGGCGATCTGCTTGAGGTCGCCTTCGGTCGCCTTGCGCAAGACCCGGCCGCTCACCTTGCTCTCCGCCCTGGTCGCGCACCCGGCGCCTGTTTTGGAGACGACATGCCCGAACTCCGAATTGCGCTCGACCTCCAGGATCACGTAATCGCCGCGGTCGCACTCGACGTCATGGAGGTCAAAATGCTCGACCTCCCGGTATTCACCGAGACGGACTTGAATTATTTGGCCCATAATCTTTCTCCAACAATCATCAGGGGTATCTTAACATTAAGGTTCTCCAGAAGCAACCGGCACGTATGGACGAGTTCCGCGTGCAAGGCGGCCAAGTCCGCGAAGGAAAACCGGCGCGCAAACCCCCGGATGTCCCGGACACGGTCGGCGTTCACAAGCCGGTTATCCTGCGCCCCGGCCTTGACCAGGAGACAGTCCCGGACCCAGCTCAAGAGGACATCCAGGAACACCTTGGTCTTCTCCTTGTCGGCGGCCACTTCCTTGATAAGCGACTCTCTCTCCCGGCCCAGGATAAAACGGTCGATGATCTCGTCTCTCTTTTGTTCGATGCCGTTTTCTTTAAACCGGCGCGCCTTGCCCAGACACCCTTCGGCAAAA
>JACRHP010000054.1 GCA_016212005.1 Candidatus Omnitrophota bacterium
GTTTACGACGGGGAATCAATAGGAAAACAGGAAATTATGGCGCAACGCATTGAAATTACGCAAGTTGTGATTTCGCAAATTTTACGTAAGAACGATTTTTGTAATAAACAGAGAAAAAATAGTTTTTAACAAAGTACTGTTATGACTGTATTCTTGTACATTCTCGTCGGTTTTCTTGCCGGTACTTTGAGCGGCGCCTTTGGCATCGGCGGCGGGACAGTCATGGTCCCTTTGATGGTGCTGTGGTTCGGATTAACACAGCACCAGGCGCAGGGGACAGCGCTGGCGGTCATGTTGGCGCCTGTTTTTATCCTAGCCGTTATGCGCTATTACGCCGCCGGAAACGTCAAGGTGCAGATGGCCCTTTTTATCGCCTGCGGGTTTGTGGTCGGGGCTTTGCTGGGCGCGCATCTGGTCCAGGGAATTCCCGACGCTACTCTCAAACGGACGTTCGGGGTGTTTTTGATCCTTCTGGGAATCAAAATGGCGTTTTTTAAATGACCATTGACCATGGACCATCGACAATAGACCTGAAAGTCTATGGTCTATAGTCTATGGTCGATAGTCCTGACATGAATCTCACAGTCAAAATCGGCAGTGCGCAGTTCGCCAACCCGGTCACGGTGGCCTCGGGCACCTTCGGGCACGCGGAGAAATATTACGATCTCGATGAGGTTAAAAAGCTCGGCGCGATCGTTCCCAAAACGGTGACCTTAAACGCCCGCGAAGGGAACCCGCCGCAGCGGATCGTGGAAACGCCTTCGGGGATGCTCAACGCTATCGGCATCGAGAACCCCGGCGCTGACGGATTTATCCGCGGCAAATTGCCGCCGCTGCAAAAAATCGGCGTGCCGCTCATTATCAGCATCCTGGGACACACGGACGAGGAATTCAAGATCTTGACCGAGAAATTCCACCGGCAAAAAGGCGTGAGCGCCCTGGAGCTGAATTTGTCCTGCCCTAATCTGGGTAAGAAAACGCTGGTCGCGCAGGACCCGGAGGCGACCCGCCGCGTGGTGAAGCTGGTCAAGGAAATTTCCAGCATACCGGTCATTGCCAAATTGGCCCCTAATGTAACAGATATCACCGTAATCGCCCAAGCGGCCGAGGAAGCCGGCGCCGACGCTTTAAGTTTGGTCAACACCTTTTCGGCGATGGTCATCGATGTCGACAAACGCCGCTCGGTCCTGGGGAATTTCACCGGCGGGTTAAGCGGGCCCGCGATCCGGCCGATGGCCGTGTACCTGGTTTACCAGGCGGCGCACAAGGTGAAGATCCCCATCGTCGCGATGGGCGGGATCATGACCGCGCAAGACGCCCTGGAATTTATCCTCGCCGGGGCTACGATGGTGGCGGTGGGGACGGCGAATTTCATCAACCCCCGCGCGCCTGTCGAGGTTTTGGCAGGTATCAAGGAGTACATGAAGAAAAACAAAGTCAAGGACATCAAAGAAATTGTAGGAGTTGTTAAACATTAGTCGTCAGTCTTCAGACAAATCTGATGATCCCGACGTTCCAATAACTGGAAGTCGGGACTCCGACCGAACGTAAGCGAGCGTCGGAGCTGATGTCTGAAGACTGATGACTCAAATCCAATTATGACAGTTCTAAAATCACAACTGATCGTCGCGCTCGATGTCGCCACGCTGGATGAAGCGAAGAGGCTCGTGCGCGCCCTCGAAGGAATCGTTGATACCTTCAAGGTAGGAAGCCAGTTATTTACCGCGTCCGGGCCAGAAGCCGTGCGGTATCTTTTAAAGGAAGGCAAACAGGTCTTTCTGGACCTGAAATTCCACGACATCCCCCATACGGTGGCCAGTGCCGTTGCCGCCGCGATCAGTATCCAGGAAGGCGGCCGGGGCATTATGATGTGCACCTTGCACGCGCTGGGGGGCCTGGAAATGCTGGAGGCGGCCGCCCAGGCAGCGCGAAAAGAAGCTCAAGCCACAGGGGTCAAGAGGCCGCTTTTGGTGGTCATTACGGTCTTGACAAGCGAGGCAAAAAAAGATAACATACCGCGTCTTGTTTTGGAACGCTGCGCGCTGGCGAAACATGCCGGCCTGGATGGTGTGGTTGCCTCGAGTCAGGAAGCGGCCCTGATCCGGCGGGAATTCGGCAAAGATTTCGTGATCGTTACCCCTGGTATCCGCCCCAAAGGTTCTGCCGCCGGTGACCAAAAAAGGGTGACAACCCCCGCTGATGCCATCGTCAAGGGAAGTGATTTTCTAGTCGTTGGCCGTCCGGTCGTGGAAGCGCCGGACCCCGCGGCCGCGGCGAAACAAATTCTAGAGGAAATTAAACAAGCAAATTTGACTAGTTAATGGTGAATAGTGAATGGTTAATTGGTTATTTGCCATTCTACCATTAACTATTAACCATTTACTATTAACTTACAGGAGTTCATCATGTCGCAACAAGTCCAGGAATTGATCAACAAGATCAAAACGGAAGGGCTCCAGGCCGCTGACCAAAAGGCTCGGGAGATCGAAGAGCAAGCCAAACGCAACGCGCAGGGAATTCTCAACGAGGCGAACAAGCGCGCGCAGGGTTTGCTTTCGGAGGCCGAAGAGGAGATCCGCAAAAAGCAGGAGGCCTCGCGCACGGCCCTGCAGCAGGCTTCGCGCGATACACTGCTTTCCTTGAAAAAAGAGGTCCAGAAACTTTTGCACAAAGTTGTCGCCACGCACGTCGCCGACGCGTTCACGCCGGAGAAGCTCGCCGATATCATCGCCGAGATCGTTCACAAGTCCACGGAGGCCCAATCGGCCGACGCCGGTGCCGAGGTGGTCTTGAGCCCCAAAGACCTCAAGGAATTGCGCGACGGCTTTTTCGCGAAGTTACAAAAACAGTTCAAGCACCCGCTCAATTTCCGGGCCTCGGAGGATATCGGCAAGGGGTTCACGATCAGTTTCGACCAGGGGAAGTCCAGTTTTGATTTCAGCGAAGCGGCCCTGGCCGAATATTTAAGCGTTTATCTTAATGAAGAATTAGCCGCGCTGCTGAAGTAAGCGATAGAAAGATCTGCAATATGGGAAGTTTTTATTACTATTTTGTAGCGAGTTTACCTCAACTTTTTCTTGACGGCAAGATGCCGATCGACGTCAAGGCCTTTCAGGAAGACTGCCGCCGCCTTTTAAGCGAAAAAGACTACACCCTGATGCAGCGTTTATGGACGCCGGAGGAAGGCGAGTTCTCGGGGACCGGTAACCACGTTCTTGACGCGTGGCTCACTTTTGAGCGCGGATTCCGCAACGAACTGGCCTGGGAGCGTGCCGACCACCTTAATAAAGATCCCATGAAATATCTGCGCGGACCGCGGACGTTTTTGTCCACCTACCTTGAAGACATCCAGCGGGCCTTGAAGATGGACGATCTTTTGCAGGCCGAGGAAACTTTAAGCAAGGCGCGCTGGCGGTTCCTTGATGAGCTGGGCACGGGGCATTATTACGACCTGGAGAGTCTTTTTATCTATTATCTGAAACTGACGATCCTGCAGCGCTATCAGGAATACCGTTCTTCTGAAGGATATAACCGTTTGCAAGAGATAAAAACAATGCCGCTGCCTGAGAGTTGCACCACGGCGTCGGCCTAAACCGTTTTGTTCCAAATCAAAGGAGTCGGGAAGTGAGCGAGCACACCAGAACAGGTCAAGTCGTCGGCGTCAACGGCAACATGGTCGGCGTCGAGTTTACGCAAAGCGTCATGCAAAACGAGGTCGCCTACGTGCATGTCGGCGAGGAACATTTAAAATCCGAGGTCATCCGCGTGCGGGGCAAACGCGCCGAGCTGCAGGTCTTCGAGGACACCAGCGGTGTGAGGATCGGCAACACGGTGGAATTTACGGGGCAACTCTTGAGCGTCGAGCTCGGGCCCGGGCTTTTGGGGCAGATCTTCGACGGTCTGCAAAACCCCCTGCCGCAACTGGCCGAACAGCACGGATTTTTCTTAAAGCGCGGGGCGTATCTTAAGGCGCTGGACGAAGAGCAGAAATGGGAATTCACCCCGGCGGTCAAGGTGGGTGACAAAGTGCGTGCCGGCGACAAACTCGGCACGGTCCCCGAAAAGATCTTCCAGCACCGCATCATGGTCCCCTTCGCCCTGCACGGTGAACTCGAAGTCACACAGATCTCTCCTAAAGGGAATTACACGATCCGTACGGCCGTCGCGAAACTCAAAGACGCGGCCGGCAAACTTCACGAAGTTACGATGGTCCAGAGCTGGCCGGTGAAAGTGGCCATTAAGGCTTATGTCCAGAAACTAAGACCGACCCAGCCGCTGGTGACGAAACTGCGGATTATCGACACACTGGTGCCGGTCGCCATCGGCGGGACGTTCTGCACGCCGGGGCCTTTCGGCGCGGGCAAAACTGTTTTGCAACATTTGTTGAGCCGTCACGCGGAAGTGGACGTTGTGATCGTCGCCGCCTGCGGGGAGCGCGCCGGCGAGGTCGTCGAGATTTTGGAAGAGTTTCCGCACCTGACCGACCCGCGCACGGGCAAGAGTTTGATGGAGCGGACCATTATTATCTGCAACACCAGCTCGATGCCGGTCGCGGCGCGCGAATCCAGCGTCTACACCGGTGTCACGCTGGCGGAATATTACCGGCAGATGGGGTTAAACGTTCTTTTGCTGGCCGATTCGACCTCGCGCTGGGCGCAGGCCATGCGCGAGATGTCCGGACGGCTTGAGGAGATCCCCGGCGAAGAAGCCTTTCCGGCGTACCTGGAGTCGCGCATCGCGAACTTTTACGAGCGCGCGGGTCTCGTCAAATTACGCGACGGCAGCATGGGTTCGATCACCATCGGCGGCGCGGTTTCCCCGGCGGGCGGTAACTTCGAAGAACCGGTGACCCAGGCCACCTTGAAGGTCGTCGGCGCTTTTCACGGGTTGTCCCGCGACCGGGCGAATGCCCGCAAGTATCCTTCCATCGATCCGTTGGACAGCTGGAGTAAATACACCAGCTTCATCGAGCCCGCGCATGTCCGCAAAGGCGCGGCGATCCTCAAGAAAAGCAATAGCGTCGGCCAGATGATGAAGGTCGTCGGGGAAGAAGGCGTTTCCATCGCGGAATTCGTCGATTACCTCAAAGGCGATTTCTTCGACGCCGTTTATCTGCAGCAGAACGCGTTCGACAAGACCGATGAAGCCACGGCTGCCGACCGGCAGAAGCACGTATACCGGCTGATGACGGAGATCATCGACCGGGAATTCCAGTTCGAGAACAAGGACACCGCCCGTCGTTTTTTTCAGCAATTGCGGCAATCCTTCGTCAACTGGAACTCCGCGGCGTTTTTGTCCGAAGATTTCAAGGGCAAAGAAAAAGACATCCGTGACAAAATCAGTAATGGAAAAATAGCTAATTCATAAAGGAATCCTATGCAAAAAGTCCACAGCCAAATTCTACAGATCGCGGGAGACGTCATTATCGTCGAAGCCGAGGATGTCAGCTACCGGGAATTAGCCGAGATCCGCACGCCCGCCGGTATTTCGCTCGCCCAGGTCATTCGTCTCGACGGCAAAAAAGTGTCGCTGCAGGTTTTGGCCGGAAGCCGCGGCATCTCCACCAACGACAAGGTGCGTTTTCTAAAGTGCCCGATGCGCATTTCTTATTCGGAAGATCTCCTGGGCCGCGTTTTTAACGGCAGCGGCCTGCCGCGCGACAACGGCCCCGCGTTGACCGAGAACATGATCGACATTGGCGGGCCGTCGGTCAATCCGTCCAAAAGGATCGTGCCCAAGAACATGATCCGTACCGGGATCCCGATGATCGATGTCTTTAATTCGCTGGTGGAATCGCAAAAGCTCCCGATCTTTTCCGTCGCGGGCGAGCCTTACAACGAACTCCTCGCGCGCATCGCGATGCAGGCCGAGGTCGACCTCATTATCCTCGGGGGGATGGGTCTAAAGTACGACGACTATCTGTTTTTCCGCGACACCCTGGAGAAGCAGGGATCGTTGTCGCGCTCGATTTTGTTCATTCACACCGCTTCCGACCCGACGGTTGAATGTCTTTTGGTGCCGGATATGTGTCTGGCGGTCGCCGAGAAATTCGCGCTGGAAGGAAAGCGCGTCCTGGTCCTTCTGTCGGACATGACGAACTTCTCCGACGCGCTCAAAGAGGTCGCCATCACCATGGAGCAGATCCCTTCCAATAGAGGGTACCCGGGCGATCTCTACAGCCAGCTCGCGGCCCGTTACGAGAAGGCGGTTGATTTTGCCAACGCCGGCTCCATTACTATTCTGGCGGTCACCACCATGCCCGGGGACGATGTCACACATCCTATTCCCGACAATACCGGCTATATCACCGAAGGACAGTTTTACCTGCGCGGGGGGCGCATCGAGCCCTTCGGCAGTTTGAGCCGTTTGAAGCAGCAGGTCAACGACAAGACGCGCTCGGACCATCGCGCGATCATGGACCGGATGATCCAGCTTTTCGCGGATTACCGCGGCACCCTGGAAAAACGTTCCATGGGTTTTCAGATGAGCGCCTGGGACGAGAAACTTTTGAAATACGGGAAGCGTTTTGAGGAGGAGTTAATGGATCTCTCCGTTAATATCCCCCTCGAGCAGGCGCTCGACCGCTGCTGGCAGATCCTCGCGGACATCTTCGAGCCGGCGGAAACGGGGATCAAAGACGCGCTGGTCAAGCAATACTGGCCGGCGAAAGCGGAAGTAAAATAGCAGGTTTAGTTGTAAGTGGTAAGTCGTAAGTGGTAAGCTTACGACTTACGACTTACGACTTATGACTTACGACTAAAAAATGGCTAAAGTTAAATTAACCAAGGGCGAACTCAAGCGCCAGCGCGACAGTCTCAAACAGTACCGTCACTATCTGCCGACGCTGCTACTCAAAAAGCAGCAGCTGCAGATGAAGATCCTCGAGGCGCGCCGGCTTTTCGCCGAGCGGGAACGTGTTTTAAACGAGAAGATCCGGCAGATCGACCCGTGGGCTGGCCTGTTGGCGGATTCTTCCATCGACATCCGCGCGTGGGCGAAGCCGCAGAATGTTTTCGTCAAGACCGTTAACATCGCCGGCGCGAATGTTCCCGTGTTCGATGACATCCATTTTCCGCAGGCTGAATATGATCTGTATTTAACGCCCTTGTGGATCGACCGCGGCATTGAAGAGCTCCGGTTAATGGTGACCTTGCTCGCCGAACTTATGGTCATTAAGGAAGGCATCGCGGTGTTGGAGCAGGAACTGCGCATCACGACCCAACGGGTCAATTTGTTCGAGAAGGTCAAGATCCCCGAATGTCAGGAGCATATCCGGCAGATTTGTATTTATCTCGGCGACCAGCAGGCCAACGCGGTGGGGGTGAGCAAAGTCGCGAAGAAAAAGATCGAAGTAAGGGATCTGGAACTGGTGGCCGTATGATCGTCCCCATGAAGAAACTTCACGTGATCGTCCAGGAAAAGGACATCGTTTCCGCCCTGGAGAGTCTGCGCGAGCTGGGTAGCATCCATGTGGAGCATCAGGAGGAATTATCCGGGTATCAGCTGGAGGAACGCCGCGAAGAGGTGGGGATCTTGAAACAGGCTTTGAATATTCTGGCGCGTTTTGAGTGCAAGTTCGATGTGCACCAGCAAGAGGCGCGCGACTGGACGGACACCGTCAACGAGATCCTGGAACTGTGGGCCCAGATTGAGCATTATCAGGAGAATATTGTTCAACGCGCGGTTCAGGTCCGCCAATGGGAACCGTGGGGGGATTTCGATCCCAAAGATATCGAGGTCTTGGCCGCCCGGGGAATTTATCTGCAGTTTTGTGAAGTGCCGGCCAAAGGAAAAATGGATGTCCCGGCCGGCGTGATCCTTAAAGAGATCTCCAGCGCCGCGGGAACCAGACGATGTGTCGCCATTTCCCGCGAGAAGATCGATCTTCCTTTTACCACCATCGCGCCGCCTGTATCAGGTTTCGGCCAGATGGAAAAAATGCAGGTGGAAGACCAGATCAAGATCCGGCAGGCGCAGGAGAAGATCGCCGAACTGCGCTGCTTTTTTGATTCGTTCCAAAAGATATTGGTCGAGCGCGAGAATGTTCTGCGATTTGAAGAAGTGGAAAAGGGTATGCGCGCGCAAGAGGAGCTTGCTCTTTTAAAAGGATACTGTCCTGTCGACGCCTGTGGGGCCATCATGGTCAAGGCTAAACAGGAACAGTGGGGCATTTTATTGGAAGACCCTTCCGATGAGGACAGCGTCCCCACGCTTTTACGCAACCCGCGTTGGGTGGAGATGATCAAACCGGTTTTCGGCATCATCAACGTTCTCCCCGGGTATCGCGAGGTGGATATCAGCCCCGTTTTTTTGATTTTTTTCTCCGTGTTCTTTGGTATTTTGATCGGTGATGCCGCGTACGGTTCCATTTTCTTGCTATTGACTTTGATCTTGCATCACAAATTGAAGCACAAGGTCAAAGACGCGGCGCCTTTTATTTTGATGTATATTTTAGGTACTTCGGCCGTTATTTGGGGGGTGTTGACGGGAACGTTTTTAGGGACGGTTTTATTGGGCGACAAGCTTAAGCCGGTTTTGGGTTGGCTGACGGAGAGCAGGAACGTCCAGCTTTTTTGTTTTTCCATCGGGGCCACGCATTTAATCCTCGCGCACCTGTGGCGCTGCGTCCGGCGATGGCCCGGTTCCGGGGCCTGGGCGGAGTTGGGCTGGGTCTGGATCCTGGGGGTATCTTTTGGCCTGGTCAGGTCGATGATCGTCCTGGGGCAAGCGGACATGGCGGTCATTCTCAACGCCCTCAAGATGATGGTCCCCGGGGTCGCTCTGGTCATTTATGACATCGCACGCGGGCCCAAGGGCCAGATCCCGGTGGGGATCGTGCTTTTACTTTTTAGTATCATCAGCGCGTTCACGGACATCATTTCCTACGTGCGGCTTTTCGCGGTGGGCCTGGCGGGGGTGGCCGTGGCGGACGCTTTTAACAATATGGCCTTGAGCATCGGATTTAATGACGTCACCTCCGGGATCTTCGCGTCGCTGATCCTGGTCGTGGCGCATCTCTTTAACATTGTCCTGTGCGGGTTCGGCGTTCTGGTGCACGGCCTGCGGTTGAACGTCCTGGAATTTTCGGGACATTTGGGTCTGGAATGGGCAGGGTTTAAGTACGAACCGTTTAGAAAATTAAAACAAACATCATCATAAGAAGGAGAATCACATGGATCCAGCAGGTGTTTTGGCTCAATTCAAAGATTTGGGAGTCGCTTCGGCGTTAGGCCTTGCCGCGTTGGGTTCGGCGCTGGGCATTGGAACGGCGGGGATGGCGGCGGTGGGCGCCTGGAAGAAGTGCTACGCCCAGAACCGGATGGCGCCGTTTCTGCTTATTGTTTTTATTGGCGCTCCTTTGTCGCAGACGATCTACGGGATGATCCTGATGAACAAGATCGCCGAGGTCGTTGCCAAGGGGGTTTTTCTTTCGTCGGTCGGGATCTTCGGTGGGGCGGCGATCGGCATGTCGGCTTTTTATCAGGGGAAGATCGGCGCCGGCGGCGCGGACGCCCTGGCGGAAACCGGCAAGGGTTTTACCAATTATTTGATCGCGCTGGGCATCATCGAGACCGTGGCGCTTTTCGTGATGGTTTTCCTTTTAGGGAAAATTGACGTATTGGCCGGATAGTGTTTCGGACGATTAGCTCTCCGACGCTCGTCCGCCGAAGGCGGACTCGGTCGGAATCCCGACTTCCGACCTTTCTGAATATCATTGTGGTCGGAACGTCGGGACAGCTGGCCGATAAGAATATGGCTTATGTTTACATCCTTCAAAGCGCAAAGAACGGTCGATACTATATTGGCAGCACAGAAAATATAGCTACCAGACTGTATGCTCATAATTCTGGAGGAGTACAAGCGACCAGGAATTTATTGCCTGTTAAGATAGTGTTTAAGCAAGAACATCTCGATTATACAGTTGCGCATAAGATTGAAAAAAAATTGAAGAAGTTAAAGAGAAGAGATTATATCGAGAAGATTATTAAAGAAGGGAATATTAGAATAACGGACGAATAGCTCAGCTGGTTAGAGCACTTGATTTACATTCAAGGGGTCGAAGGTTCAAATCCTTCTTCGTCCATTCTTACGATTAGCTCTCCGACGTTCCGACTACAATAATTTTATATAGAAAACGTCGGAGGTCGGAGTCTTCCGACGCTCGAATAAATTCTCGGTCGGAATGCCGACCCCTTCGGGCGTCGGCACCGACCTTAGGCTCGGAGCGTCGGGACAGCTGGTTAGAGCATCTGATTTACATCCAGAGGGTCGTTGGTTCAATTCCAGCACCGCCCATTTTAATTGTCGCGGTTAGCTCTCCGACGCTCGTCCGCTGAAGGCAGGCTCGGTCGGAGCACCCGCGCATAAATTTCTTTACAAACATTCTTTTCAATATTAAAGTATATTTCAATTTTGGGGTCGTAGTGTAGCCCGGTTAACATGTCAGCTTGTCACGCTGAAGATCGCGGGTTCAAATCCCGTCGACCCCGTTCTACTTCGCAGGAACGGCTCCTTTGAGAAAGAGTCGCTATTCATTTGCCACTCGTTGTTGTTCCCTTCCCTGTCGCAGGACGATTAAGGACAAAATAACCTATGCGCGCCGCCGTTATTGATATTGGCTCCAACTCGACCAAGCTCGTGATCGGGCAAAAAGGCGACGGGGACATCAAGGTCCTCGAGTCGCTCAAAAACGTCACCGGCATCGGCAAGGGCACTTTCTATAAAGGGCGCATCTCCCAGGACATCATCAACACCATCGTCAATGTCCTGGAGAAATACAAGAAATTGATCGCCGAGTATGAGGTTGCCGAGACCCGTGTGATCGCCACGACCGCGGTGCGGGAGGCGGAGAACCGGGACGTTTTCCTGGACACGATCCGGCGCAAAACGGGCTTTGAGATCGAGGTCCTCAACGTCGGGGACGTGGTCTATTTTATCGACGCCTTCCTGTCCTATAAATTGAAAGAAAAATATCCGATCAACGAAAAGAACCTCTTGATCGCCGAACTGGGCGCGGGGAACCTGGACATCTCGGTGATGGAGAAAGGGTACACCCTGTTCAATTTCGGGGTCCCCATCGGCACCTTGCGCGTGGAACAGTTCAAGAGCCGCATCGACGCGAGCCAGAAAGCGACCTACGAAGCGCTGGGGGAATACGTCGACAACGAGATCCAGAACCTGAAAGCGGTCATGCCGGACATCAAGATCGACGACATCGTGCTCATCGACGAGAGTTATTCGGCGGCCCTGAATTCCATCCTCCCGCGCAAGAAGCGCGAGGCGAGCTTCTTCTCGTTCCAGTTTTACGAATCCAGGCGGTTGTTGAGCCGTGTCACGCAGGGGAAGCTGGAGGACCTGGCGGAGAAATATCACATGCCGGCCGACATATCCGCCACCATTGACGGGTACGCCCTGATCGTTAACAAGCTGTTCAAGTTGATCAAGAAACGGTCGCTGTATATCCTGGCGACATCCCTCTCCGAGGCGGTCCTGGCCAACATGATCTTCGGTTTTGACCTCGCCGAGAAATACAACAAGGTCAACCAGCTGGTCTCCGTGGCCAAATTCCTCTGCCGCCGCTACGGTTCCGACCTCAAGCACACCAAACACGTCGCTTTCATCGCGGAGAGTTTCTTCCAGCCGGTCAAAGACCTTCTGGGGCTGGGCGACAAGGAAAAGTTGTATCTTTCGCTGGCCGCTTATCTGCACAATATCGGCATGTTCGTCAACAACCGGGGGCACCACAAGCACGCCGAATACATCATTAACGCTTCGAATCTCTTCCGGCTGACGCCGCAGGAGATCAAATGCATCGCCGCCATCGCCCGTTACCACCGCCGGTCGTATCCGCAGAAAACGCATTTCTTTTACGGCAGCCTGCCGCTCGCGGAGCAGCTCCTGGTGCAGAAATTGTCGTCCATTTTAAGGATCGCCAACGCCCTGGACAGCGCCCACAAGCAAAAGGTCAAGAAGCTGGAGATCAGTTCCACCAAGCAGGGCGAGTTGACGCTGACCATCCATGCGGCGGGCGATTTCACGCTGGAGAAGGTGATGTTCGAAGACCGCAAGCAACTGTTCGAAGAGATATCGGGCAGCCGCATCAACCTGCGCGTCGAGGCGCAGGATTAGCCAAACCGACCGATGGACACGGAACTTTCCGAAAAAGACAAGTTTATCGCCAGGGACTTGAGCTGGCTGATGTTCAACCACAGGGTTTTATGCGAGGCGCTGGACGAAGGCAACCCCCTTTTGGAGCGGCTGAAATTCCTGGCCATCTTTGTCAGCAACCTGGATGAATTTTACATGGTCCGCGTCGCCGGCCTGATCAACCTCAAGGAGGCGGACGCGAACAAGATGGACCGCTTCGGGTATTACCCGCAGGAATTGCTGGAGCGCGTCGACCAGGAGGCGAGGGACCTCATCGGCCGTTTATATGAGATCTACCAGGGCATTTTGCTTAAAGAGTTGCCCGGCGAGAAGATCACGATCGCGAAGGTGCCGGATTTCCGCAAAGAACAAAAACGGTTCATCAAGGAATACTTTGAGACAATCCTTTATCCGATCATAAGCCCTCTGGCCGTAGACCCCGGGCACCCTTTTCCGGTCTTGCCGTCGAAGACCATGGCCTTCGCCGTGCGCGTCAAGCGCCGCGGCGAGACTTATCTGGCGATCGTCCCCATCCCTAAAAACATCCCGCGCGTCTTCCGGCTCCCTTCCGGGAAAGACGAGTATCATTTTATTCTCGTGGAAGATATCGTCCGGGAACACCTGGACGCTTTTTTCAAGGGGTACCAGATCGAAGAGTTCACTTTGTTCCGGGTTGTCCGCGACAGCGAATTCGACATCGAGTTCGACATTGAGGAAGAAACGACGCCCAACCTGTTAAAGACGATCGAAGGCGAGGTCAAAAAACGGACCCTCGCCAAGGTCGTCTACCTGGAGGTCGAGGAGCGCTCCAGCCAGGAATTGTTGATCATGCTTTGCGGCTGCCTTGATTTCCCGGAGCGGCGGGTCGTGCGCATCGGCAGCCATTTCGACCTGACCTATTTGCTGGAAATGGTCAAGCTCATCGACAAGCCTGAACTGTGCTACCGCGGTTACGTCCCCGCGAAGATCGAGTTCGATAATATTTTTGACAAGATCAAGGAAGGGGATTTTGTCGTCCACGTCCCGTACCAATCCTTTGACCCGACGGTCGAGCTTGTCCGCGCGGCCGCGCGGGACGAGAACGTCCTGGCCATCAAAATGACGCTTTACCGCACAAGCCGGGACTCCGCCGTCATCGCGGCCCTGAACGAAGCGGCCGCCAACAACAAACAGGTCACCATCCTGGTCGAACTGCGCGCCCGCTTCGACGAGGAAAACAACATCAAATGGGCCCGGGAGCTCGAGATGCGCGGCTGCCATGTCATCTACGGCATCCCGGGCTTGAAGGTCCATTCCAAGATGACGCTGATCGTCCGCAAGGAGGAAGGCCGGATCCAGCGCTACGTCCATCTTTCGACGGGGAATTACAACGAGAATACGGCCAGGGTCTACAGCGACATCGGTTATTTTACGGCCAACGAGGATTTTGCCAAGGACATCTCGGATGTTTTTAACGTCATCACGGGTTACTCGAACCCGCCGCAATGGAAGCGGATCGTCTGCGCGCCTTACGATATGCGCAAATATCTCCTCGCGCTCATCGACAAGGAGATCCGGTCCCAGAAAAGAAACAAGAACGGCGCCATTACCGCCAAGTTCAATTCCCTGGAAGATATCGAGGTCATTGAAAAACTTTATGAGGCCTCCCGGGCCGGGGTCGCGGTCCGGCTGATGGTCCGCGGGATCTGCTGCCTGGTCCCCGGCGTGCCGGGGTTAAGCGAACATATCAAGGTCAAAAGCATCGTGGGGCGATTCCTGGAACACAGCAGGGTCTTCGTGTTCCATAACAACGCCAACCCGCGCGTTTTTCTTTCTTCGGCGGACTGGATGCGCAGGAATTTCGACCGGCGCATCGAACTTGTCTTTGAAGTTTCCAGGGAAGAGATCAAGTCGCATTTAAGGGAGATCCTGGAATTCTACTGGAAAGACAACGTTAAATCCTGGCAGTTGACGCCGGAGAGGACCTATAAGAAGGCGGAGGCCAAAGACGACAGGTTAAACGCCCAGGAGCGGCTTATTAAATATTATGGAGGGACCCAATGAGCTGCCGGCGATTCGCCGCCAAATCGATCGGCCAATACCTCAAGAATATCCTGCGCTACGCGCCGCAGGTCCGTGCCGGCCGCGGCGGGGAAGCCTTGCACCAGCTGCGCGTCAATTTAAGGCGCTTGCGCAACATGTTGTGGATCTTCCGCGACCTTTTCCCCGCCGGGAAATTATCGGCATGGAAAAAGGCCTTTCGTGCCGTCGGGAAAGTTTCTTCTCCGCTGCGCGACCTGGATGTTTATAGCGATTACCTGATCAAATACCGGCGGCGGTCAAGGTCCCCCGCCGCGAGGACGGTCCTGGACGGATTGGTCCGTGACGCCCGGGGCCGCCGCCGGGAATTTTCAGCCCGGACCGCGCAGGCGCTGGATGAATGCGCGCGCGAGGGAGTGTTCCGGGACGCGGCAAGGAGCCTGGAGGTGCTGTCCACCTCCGGCACAGCCGGAGGTGGAGCCGGGCGGGATAGCCCGGCCGAAATTTATAAAATTTGCAGAAAAAAGATCTTTAAAAGAGTCAGGGACCTTTTGGCGTTCGACGCGGTCGCGCGCCAGCCGGCGAACGTCGAGGGGCTGCACCGGATGCGCATCGCCGCCAAGCATCTGCGTTACAGCCTGGAAGGGCTCAAGGAAATTTATGGCCCGCCGATCGACCCTTATATCGAACGCGTCACCGGGTTCCACCGGTATCTGGGGGCGATCCATGATCACGACGTCTGGATAGCGCACATAGCGCAATTTGCCGGCAGGAAGGGGACCGCGGCGCGGGATCAGCTGGTTTTGAGTGAATTGCAAAAGTATTCCCGGCTTTCAAGAAACAAAGTTTATAAAGAATTCGCGGCGGCCTGGTTTGAATCAAGACGGGAAAAGTTTTTTGAAGGTTTGATGGAATACGTCCATAGCTTTTGAAGAAGGACCGGAGCAACCATGGCGGACCAAAAGAAATTGTACGTAGGGGTGGACATCGGCGGGACCAAGGTATCGGCCGCGCTGGTCGACAACCGGGGGAGGATATTGTTCTCCCGGAAATGCCCCACCCCGGCCCCGGGGACGGGCGCGCGGATATTTAAACAAACAAAAAGTTTGATATTGGGCATTCTCGCCGACGGGGGCGTGAAGGCGGGCCGCATCCGCGGGATCGGGGTCGGCGTGCCCGGCATTGTCCGGCCGGATTGCCGGGACATCCTTATCACGCCCAATGTCGGGCTCTCCGGTTACCCTCTGGCTCAAAATCTCGAGAAAGTTTTCAAGGCCAGGGTGGTCTTGGGCAACGACGTGAACCTGGGATTGCTGGGGGAAAAATGGCTGGGGATAGGGAAAGAGGCGGATGACCTTGTCGGTCTGTTCCCCGGCACGGGTGTCGGCGGCGCCATCATCATCGACGGGAAATTGATCCTGGGGGCGCAGGGGGCGGCCGGCGAACTCGGGCATATGACCCTTGATCTCAACAGCAAAAAGACGAGCGCGGGACTCTCCGGCACGCTGGAAGCCATGGTCAGCCGCCGGGCCATCGAACGCGAGATCAAGGAGGCCATTCAAAAAGGCGGCAAGACCGTCATCACCAGGCTGTGCGGGAAAACCCCGCGCGTGATAAAAAGCAGCGTCCTCGCCGAGGCTTTAAGCAGGAAGGACCCCTTGACGGTCAAAGTCTTTGAGGATGTTTGCGCCGTCCTGGGCAAGGCGTGCATTTCGATCAGGCATATCCTCAACCCCGCGATGATCATCCTGGGCGGCGGGGTGATGGAAGCGTGCGGTGATTACATCCTCCCGCGGGTACGCAAGGTCTCCGGCCGTGACCCTTTTTTCAAAAACATCGACGCGTGCCGGATCGAGCAGTCGCTGTTGGGCGACGACGCCGTTGTCCTGGGGGCCGTGGCTTTATTGAAGCGGGCCTTCGGCGAGAAAATATCCGCCGCCGGCGTGTATTATCCGGCCCTGGGAGTCGATACAAAGGGGAACATTCTCGTTAACGGCAAAGGGGTGAAAAAAAGTTTTTATATCCGCGCGGACGGGAGGATGAAGCGGGTCAACGACGGCGCCGGGTTCGACGAGCGCCCGGCTTCCCGTCAACTGGGGGCGAATATCCTTAAAAAAATATGCAAGAAGGGCCCCAGGGTGCTGATCGCCGGTTCGCGCAAGAGTATCCGCTTGAGCAGGTTCTCCAGGAGGTTCCTGGACAAGAAAAACATCGCGTGCCGCCTGCTGACCCTTGAAAAAGCGGTGAAGGCCTACAACGCGTTTAAAGGCCGCAAGGCCGTGTTGCTTTATCCGCCCTTAGTCCGCGGTCTTTAAGGGGACCCGCCGTTTAAGGATTTTCACCCCGTGGCTCCACGCCCAGCCGGGTGGATGCTGCCAGTCCCCGAAGACCGCCACGGTCTCGAAGCGTTCGTTGAGGTAGGCGGCGAGGAAGGGACAATACGTTTTGCCGAATATCCCCAGACCTTCCACCTTCTCGTCGGAACGGTTCGACACAATAACATAATTGACGCCGTTTCTTTCCAGCTCCCCGATGATATCCAGTTCCTGCGCGGGCATGATGTGGGCGTGATCAAAGAATGCCAGCTGGCGCGAGCCGCCGTCCCTGCCGCTTAAAAAATAATAGAGAGCGTCGTGGGGCAGGGCGAAGATCTTTTCGTTGGCCGGGACGCGGCTGGTGATGTATTCCGTCGCTTCCCGGACGGCGTTGAACCACGCGCTGTCCTGGGAGGTATAGATCCGGGTTTTGCCTATGAACAAGCCGTTGCCCGCGTCTTTGAAAAATTGGATGTAAATGTTCTGGTTCAGGACGTAGACCAGCGGCAGATAAATAAAAATGATCAGAAGGACCGCGCGGAAAACGCCCAGGGATAGCTTCCTGGTGGCGATCCCGAGGGCGTAAAAGGCCGTGATGATCAACAAGGGCCTAAGCCATATGAGCCTGAAGGGCACGCCGCTGCCCATGAATTCATGCAGGCAGGATACCAGGAACAGAAAAAGCGACGCGAAGATAAGGATGACCTCGGTCCTTTCTCTTTCCGGCAGCCGTCGGCGGATGACCATAAAGATCAGTTGCGCCAGGCAAATAAAGAAAATCATGTTCAGGAAAGCGTTGGGCCATGCGGCGGTAAGATAGGAGGCGGCGATATTCCCTAATAAAGCCAGTGTGTCCGGCAGGCCGGCCGTCGCGTCAAGCCGGTATGATTTGCTGAAAGGGAAGCTCTGCTGGACGATGTGGCTGGGCAGGGAGTGCAGCAGGAACCAGTAGATCAAGAATACGCTGGCCAGCGTCAACAAGGCCGAATAAATATGGAGCTGTATTTTTTCCCGCGCGAGCGGTTCTTTTTTCAGGGTTTCCGCCAAGCACAGGGAAATAAAAAACGCGGCGAGGACCGCTATCCCCATGTTCGGGCGGATCAACGTCAGGAGCCCCGTCGCGGCGAACCCGGCGGCCGCGTAAGGGAGCCGCGGTTGTTTGAGGTAGCGGAACAGAAAATAGACGGTCGCCAGGATCGCGAGAAGCCCGCCGGTGTGGTTGTAGGCGTAGAAGAACTCCGCCCCCCGGAACGCCCAGTACCACAGGGCGGCGATCAGGGATATGACCGGGGAAAGGAATACCGCGCACGTGGCGTAGATGAGCATCCCGCAAGACCATATCAATAAATTCTGGCCGATGAGGACGCTCTGGATGCTTGTCCCGAACAGGCGGAAAAAGACGCTGTAATAACAGGGCATGAGGGGGCCGAAGAGCCAGGAGTAATCTTTGTAAGGGAGCGCCCCGTCGACGGTTTTTTTGAAAGCGTAGAGCTCGCGGCCGTGGTCTCCCTGCGCAAGGAAGAATTGGAAATTATTCAGCGGTAAAAGGATGTAGATCCCGGCGGCGGCCGTCAGGAACATCAGTTTCCGGCGCAGGCTCATTTGCAGGATAGCACCCTTGATTTTTTTTATAATTTCAAACATGCGAAAAAGTATAACACAATTTATCCTGACCCACTACCATAAAGGGAACATATTGCGGGAACATATTGTCACGGTGGCGAAATATCGGCGTTATGTTGACAATGAGGGATAGATAAGTTATATTTTGGCTTGAAAGGTCAGACAGAATTTTTTGGCGTCTTTGGGCTTGCCGGAAGGTCAAATGATGATGATCATGAAACAACAGCAGAAGCCCCACGTTATCCTGCTTTATCCTAAAACAGGCATGGATATCGGCTCGACGGTGGCCCCTCCGCACGGCGTATTGACCGTGGCCGCCCCTCTCCTTAAGGCCGGATACAGCGTCAAAGTGCTTGATCAAAGGACCCACCCCATCACCTACCAGGACCTCGAGGCGTTATTTTCCAGCGATACCATCTGCGTGGGGATCTCCGCCATGACCGGGACCCAGATCCGCAACGCCCTTTATCTGGCGGGGATGGTCAGAGAGATCACCGGCGGGAAAGTCCCCATGGTCTGGGGAGGGTGCCACCCTTCGGTCACCCCCGAACAAACCTTGCAGAACGACAAGGTCGATATCGTCGCCGTCGGAGAAGGGGACGCGACTTTCCTGGAGATCGTCCAGGCGCTCGACCATAAACAAAGTTTGAGCGCCGTCGCGGGGATACTCTACAAAGACGGCGGCAAGGTCGTCAAGACGCCCCTGCGGCCGCTGCTGGACGTGGAAAACCTTCCTCCCACTCCCTGGGAGCTCGTTGACCCGGAAAATTATATCCACCGCGATATGTATGTGAAGGCGGGTTCCCGCGTCCTGGACCTCGGCCAGACCAGCCGCGGCTGTCCGTTCAACTGCGGGTTCTGCAGCAGCGCCGAGATCCGGGAGCGCAAATGGCGGGCCATATCGGTCGACAAGACCCTGGACATGATCACCGACCAGGTCAAACGCTTTAACCTGAACGGGATCTGGCTGCGTGACGACGAATTTTATATCAACCGCAAAAGGGCCACCGCGATCTGCGAAGGGTTCATCGAGAGAAAGCTCAACATCTTTTTTTACACCTCCGGGACGCGCTGCGATGTCTTCATGAAGGCCTCGGACTATGACATCGACGTCTTGAAACGCTCGGGGGCGTACACGCTGAAATTCGGGGCGGAATCCGGGTCCCAGCGGATCCTGGATTTGATGCAAAAAGGGATCACGCTCGAGCAGACCCTCGCGGCCAACCAGCGGTGCAAAAAATTCGGCATCATCCCCGTCTTCGGGCTGATGATCGGTTATCCGACGGAGACGTTTGAAGATATCAACAAGACCATCGAACTGGGCTTCCGGCTCAAAAAAGAGAACCCGGCCGCCCAGCTTGAAACGATCGCGGTGTATACACCCCTGCCGGGCACGCCGGACTTCCGTCTCGCCCTGCAGCACGGGCTCAAGCCCCCCCAATCGCTGGAGGGATGGGCCGACTGGATCTTCGACGATTATGACCTCACGGGCCGGAAAAGTCCCTGGTTCGACAAAAAGTCCCGCGAATATCTGGGGAACATTTCCTATATGAGCATCCTGGCCCATGCCCTGGAGAATGTGATGGGAAGCTTGCGCAATAAACCGTTACGGGCCTTAGCCGTGGCCGCTTCCAAACCCGTCAGCCGTTATTACGCGCACAAACTCAAGAACAAAATGTACCGTTTCGCGCCGGACCTGTCGCTTGTGCGGATCGTCCGGCAGGAACTTTTTTACAAGACCGACCTGACCATCTGCTGACGTGGCTTCCCCGACCATATGAAAAATTTTTTTAACCGTCTTGTCGCGGTCCTGGGGGCCGTTATCATCATGCCGGCGACCGTTTGCCTGATCGTCGTCATTTACACGGTCAAATTTTTCCGCAAGTTCATCTTTAAGCCTTCCCATCATTCTTAAAAGGGGACAACTGTCCCCTTATTCCGTGGCATCTTCCCGGGCTTCACAAACAGGGGATTGTTTGGTAGTATGGGCGTGGAATGAAAGCCCCCGGCAGTGGCCAGGGGCAGGGACAACAATAATAAGGGGGAATAATGGCTACAATAGAAGACTTTCGCAAAATTGAACTCGTTGTCGCGCAGATCAAAGAAGTCAAGGAACACCCCAACGCCGACCGGCTTTACGTGATCAAGGTCGACACGGGCAAGGAGGAACGCCAGGTCGTCGCCGGCATCCGCGCGTCTTACCTGAAGGAAAATCTCGTCGGACGGCGCGTTGTGCTGGTCAGCAACCTTGAGCCCGCCACGATCCGCGGCGAACAATCCAACGGGATGATCCTGGCCGCGTCGGATGAAAACGGGATCTCGGTTTTGTCGCCGGACCGGGAGGTGGCGTTAGGGAGTACAGTGAAATGAGACCCTTCGACTCGCCCTTCGGGCTCGCTCAGGGTGAATCTCGAAAGTCAAAATAGGAGTAGATTCATGTTCGCTGACTTTCCACAAATAGTCCCGCAGAAAATTTGCCTGTCCTGTCAGGGGTGCTGTCGTTACAAAGAAGCGGAAAGCTTCTGGCGCCCCAGGATCGCGTTCGAGGAGCTCAAAGGCAACGAATACAAACTGGATTTGATCGGGGCCCTGGGCAAGGCCGCCTGCATCAACACCGTCGCGGAAAAAGGGCAGAACCGTTGCAGTTTTCTGGACTTGAAGACCAACAAATGCGGCGTTTACACCGGCCGGCCGTTCGAATGCCGGCTGTACCCGTTTTTATTGACGAGCAAAAACGGCCGCGTGGCGGTGAGCGTCCACTTGAGCTGTCCGTACGTGCAGGGATCCCGCCATTCTCCCGAATTTGAACAGCACGTGGGCGTTTTAAAAGAGTACCTCTCCGGCGAAGCGCAGACGCGTTTCCTGAAGAATAATCCCGAGCTTCCGGGCGATTACAGCGAATACAAAGACGAGATTGAAGAACTCTTTACGCTATGATCACAATGACACTGCTGGAAGAAAAGTCCCGCGTTGAACGTTACCTGCGAGAAACCTCGGCGCAGCTTTCGAGCTTTTCCTTCGTCAACATCTTCACCTGGCAGGAGTTTTTTCAGTTCGAGCTTGAGATCATCGACGGGAACCTGTGCGTCTTCGCGCGCCACGAGGCCGGGACGTTCCTTTATTTGCCGCCGTTGGGCAAGAATGTGTCCGCCAAAACGATCCAGACTTGTTTTGAGCGGATGGAGAAGGTCAACCGCAACAAAGGGGTCAGCCGTGTTGAGAACGTTCCCGCGCACCAGCTGCCGCTTTTTCCGGCTGAGGAATTTTCCTGCTACAACAAAGGCTACGAATACTGCTATTACCGCAAAGACCTCGCCGCGCTGGCCGGCAACGCTTACAAATCCAAACGTGCTTCGTACAATCACTTCGTCAAAAATTATCCGTTTAAATATCTGCCTTACGAAGATGCGCTGCACGTGGAGTGTGCCGCGCTTTACCAGGAGTGGGCGCAAAGCCGCCGGCCGGTGTACGCCCACAACGCGGTCGCGCTACAGATGCTCGAGGAGAATGCCGGCGTGCACCAGCTCGCTCTGCGGCATTACCGGGAATTGGGCTTGACCGGGCGGGTGGTCGTCGTCGAGGGCAAGGTCAAAGCGTACACCTTCGGCTACCCCTTAAATGAAAATATTTTTTGCGTGCTGTTTGAAGTCGCGGACTTGTCCGTGAGCGGCCTGGGGGTTTTTATTTTCCGGGAATTCTGCCGCGACGCGGCAATCGCGCCGTACAAATTCATCAACGTCATGGATGATTTTGAATTGGAAAATATTCAGCGTGTTAAGGATTCCTTTAACCCGGTTGTTTTGTTGCCTTCTTACACCGTCACGCGCAAAGGAAAATAATGTCAGTCCTTCTGACTAAGACTTATGATTTCTCTCCCGCAGGGAGCCTCTCGGCCGGCGACGCCGGGGAGCTGTGCGCGTTGTTCGGGGATGAGCCGTATTTTTTCTGTCTGGAGGGCGAGCGATGTTCCTTTGCCGGCTTCGATCCTTTTGAAGTATTTAAAGCCAGCGGCAAAGATACGCTGCGATCATTGAAAGAGCGCTACGCGCGATATTCAGAGCCCAGCCAGCAGACGCTCACTCCTTTTGCCGCCGGCATCGTCGGGTATCTGGGCTACGATTACGGGTTGTACCAGGAAAAGATTAAACTGCACGCGAATGATGACCTGAAGCTGCCCGACGCGGTCTTCGGTTTCTACGACCGTGTGCTGACCCTTGACCACCACGCCCACAAGCTTCACGTGACATCCTCCGGCTGGCCGGAAAAGAATCCAGCGCTGCGCCAAAAGCGCGCGGCCGCGCGGCTGGAAGAGATCGAGCGCGCCCTTAAAAGGGGGACACAATACTTAATTCCCAATGAATTAAGTATTGTGTCCCCCTTATTATCGAATTTTACGAAGGAGGAATATCTCGCCACCGTCAGAAAAGTTTTGGACCATATCGCGGCCGGGGACATTTACCAATTAAACCTTTCACAAAGATTTACTTACGACACGGCCGGAGAGCGCGTGGACCCGCTGGAGATTTACCGTTTCTTGCGCCAGTTGTCCCCCGTGTCTTTCGGCGGTTATTTTGACGCGGGCGTGGTCAAGCTCACCAGCAACTCGCCGGAGATGTTTTTACGTTTGCGCGATGGTAAAGTTCAGACGCGGCCAATGAAGGGGACGCGGCCGCGTGCGTTGGAACCCTCCGACGACCGCCGTTTGAGAAATGAGATCGAACAAAGCGCTAAAGACAAGGCCGAGCTTTTGATGGTCACCGACCTGGAGCGCAATGATCTCGGCAAGGTGTGCGATTACGGCTCGGTGCGGGTGGAAGAAATGCGCAGGATCGAGGAATACAAATACGTTTTCCAGGCGACCTCCACGGTTAAAGGCACGTTGCGCGCCGATAAAGATTGTTTTGATCTTCTTGAAGCGTGTTTTCCCGGTGGCTCCATTACGGGGTGTCCCAAGATCCGCGCGATGGAGATCATCGAAGAGCTTGAACCCACCCGCCGCGGGCCGTACACCGGTTCCATGGGTTACATCGATTTCGCGGGAAATACGGACCTCAATATTTTGATCCGCACGCTGATCCATTGCGGGGACAAGATCCATTTTCAGGTCGGCGGCGGTATCGTGGCCGATTCAACTCCCGAGGGCGAATACGAAGAAACGCTCGTGAAGGCCAAAGCCATGCGTGCCTGTTTGGAACGAGGAAGGGACGATGCGGAAGTTAACCATCTGGCTCGACGATAAGTTTAGAGAAACGACACCAACGCTCTTGAGATCGCTCGCGCCCGGGATATTGAAGGCCAAAGGTGTTTTTGAGACGATGCGTGTTTCAAACGGCAAGATCGATCTGCTCAAAGCGCATTTACAGCGCATGTCGCGCGGCTTGAAGGTGTTGAAAATGGGGACAGCGCCCTTTAAAAAAAAGGCGCTGTCCCCTTTAATGCGGCAGTTGTTGCGGGTCAATCGTCTGAAAGACGCTCGTGTGCGCTTGATGGTCTGGAAAGAGGGCCGAGGGCTTCACCGCGCAATCGTCGTCCAGCCCTTGGAGAAGCTCACTGCGGCGCAATACCGGAGAGGATTCTCCGTCTTGCTAATGAAGGGCCACCGACGGCAAACGCCGGTGCCGGTCAAATCGCTCGATTACGCGATCTTCCGCGAGGGTTTGCGCAAGGCGCGCGAGGGCGGGTTTGACGAAGCGCTGTTCGTCAATCACAAAAGTGAACTGGTCGAAGGCAGCCGCACCAATATTTTTTTAGTGAAGGACAATTGCATCTTTACGCCGCCCATTACCAGCGGCTGTTTGTCCGGAATCATGCGCCAGCAGGTGATTTCCGCCGCGCGCCGCTTGAAACTGCGTTGCGCGGTCCGGCCATTGACCGCCGCCGACTTGTTCGCCGCCGACGAAGCCTTACTCACCAACGCGCTGTTAGGGATCATGCCTCTGACGCGCCTGGACAAACAAAAAATCAGCACCGGTAAACCGGGTCCGGTGACTATACGATTCTCTAAGAAGTTTCGAATCTAGAACGGTTTATTTTGTGATGCAACTATATGTTAAATAACAAGTTGTGTAACTTGAGATATAATTTGACATATCTCAAGTTTTGGCATAAACTTGAGATATGAAAAATCATAACTCAAGTTAAGGATTGAATATGAAGTATCAATCAGGCCGAACGAAAAAGCATTTTTACCTAAAAGATTATGAGTACGAAAGTTTTGTTCCTTCGCTCATCAATGAGGATTTTTCCTGGGAAGATAAAAGGATCATTCTGCTTCTGGAAGATGCTGTTCGAGAATTAGGGGAATTAAACGCGTATTCTGCTCTTGTGCCGGACGTTGATTTTTTTATTAAAATGCACGTCGTTAAAGAAGCAACCACATCCTCACGGATTGAAGGTACAAAGACCGAAGTCAACGAAGCCATTTTGCCGGTAGAGGAAATTTCGCCCGAGAAGAAAGACGATTGGGAGGAAGTCCAAAATTATATTAAAGCGATGGGTTATGCCATTGACCGGCTGGAAAAGCTGCCTCTGTGTATGCGGCTTTTACAGGAAACACATGGGCGGCTTTTAGATGGTGTGCGTGGCAAGGAAAAACAGCCCGGTTCTATCCGCAAGAGCCAAAACTGGATAGGCGGAGCAACCC
Organism: Candidatus Omnitrophota bacterium; assembly: GCA_016212005.1. GTDB lineage: Bacteria > Omnitrophota > Gorgyraeia > Zapsychrales > Zapsychraceae > UBA10015. The sequence continues at coordinate 24,748 of JACRHP010000054.1, forward strand.
TTAAGGACGCCAAATTTGTTCCGCCACATCACGATGATTTGCCGGATTTGCTTTCTGACCTTGAAAAATTCTGGCACAACGAGCATTTGCAGATTCCCCATTTAATCAAGATCGCTCTCAGCCATTATCAATTCGAGACGATTCACCCATTTTTAGACGGGAACGGGCGCGTTGGGCGTCTTTTGATCACATTGCAACTCGTCGATTATAAGATCCTGTCAAAGCCGACGTTGTATTTCTCCGATTTTCTTGCCAAACATCGCGGTGAATATTTTGATGCCTTGACTTTAGTGCGCACATCCGGTGACATTGAGCCCTGGTTACGGTTCTTTCTTAATGGTGTCCTGCAAACGGCCAACAAGGGTAAAAAGACCTTTGAAGATATCATAAAGCTTAGACATGAATATGAAGGCAAGATCATCACTATGGGCCGTCGAGCAAAACCGGGACAGCAATTATTGGGTTATTTATTTTCAAACCCTGTCATTAATATCAATCAGGCCGCTGAAGTATTGAAGGTTACTTACAATACGGGCAATAGCCTGATCGGCCAGCTTGTTAAGGCCAAAATTTTGCGGGAAATTACAGGGTACTCACGTAATCAAATTTTTTTGCTGTCGGAATATGTAGACTTGTTTAAAAAATAATGCAGACACCGGCAGGCCCGGCCCGGTCACGCGGCGATTGCGCAAACAACTGACCTAAATGTGAGGGGGACTGGAGATGCCCAATGTTCCGGCTGTAGACAGGTTCCGTAAGCTCGTCGACGACATTTCGCGCCTTTACCTTGACGCCCGCCGGGTGCAGCTGCAGTTCGCCTGGCAAACCGGGCGGCTCATCGTGGTCGAAGAGCAGAACGGCGAAATGCGCGCCGCGTACGGCAAGGAGCTGATCCCCAAGCTTTCCAAGGCCTTGACCAAGAAATATGGTCCCGGATTTTCCGACACTAACTTGCGCAAAATGCGGCATTTTTACCTGCTTCACCCAAAACAGGCGACATCGCCTGAATTGGACTGGTCCGACTACATCGAGCTTTTGCCGGTCAGGGATGAGAAGACACGCAAAAAGCTCGAGCGCCGCATCCTTCAGGAGGACCTTAAAAGTAGTGAGATCCGACGGCTCGTGCGCGCCAAGCTTCGCCTGCGCGGGATCGACACGCCTGAAGTGGGCACGCCTCCCCGCAGGGAGCCTTTGGCCGAAGGCGACCGGGCCAAGAAATTCGTGGAAAAACTCCTGCCCGCGGGATCCACCATTGTGCTCAAATCGCACAAAGACCGGACGGACCAGCATGGGCGCTTTGTGGTCGATGTTTTCTACAAGCAAGGATGCGATGACGCGGGGACGATCATCAAAGACGGCACGTACCTTAACCAGGAACTGCTGGACAAAGGCTACGCGACGAGGTATTAGGTTGCACCCGGTCCTGCTTACCATCCATATGGCAGGCGAGGAGTGGTTGAGCCAGGGCGAAACCACGGTGCGCATGGCGGAATGATGCTTGACATAATGTTTCATATATGATACACTTTTGTCATAATTATGAAAAGCAAGAAAAATCTGTTAGAGCAGTTAAAATCCTTACCTCACTTCAGCAAAGACAGCCTCTATCAGCTCGGCAAACAGCTGGGGCTTGCCGATGCGACGGTGGATACGTATATCAGCCGTTTTCTAAAGCATAAGGAAATCCTTCAGCTCAAAAAGGGGCTGTACATATCCGCCGATTTTTTCAGCAAGAACAGAGGCAATATTTCCTATTCTTTTTACCTTGCGAATATTATCCGCACGCCTTCCTACGTCAGTTCATGGTCTGCTCTTCAGTTTTACAATCTGACCACGGAGGCCATACACGGCATTACCTCTGTCACGCCCAAAGTGACCAGGAACTATAAGACAAAAGCTGGCAATTTTACTTATCAGTCAATCAAAGGCGACCTGTTCTCAGGTTTTTCCTTGGTGCACGGGGCAGGGGAGTTCGACTTTTTTATCGCTTCCCCCGCCAAGGCTTTGTTCGATCTGCTCTATTTCAAGACCCGCCAGTTGCGGGGCGTTCGGTCCAAAGACATAAAAACACTTGTTGAAGAATTACGGATAGATATTGAAGAAATGGACAAAAAGGAGCGGGCCAAATTTAACACCATGATAAGGAAATACCTTAACGATGAGTGAACAGATCCTTGCCGTTTTAAAAAGAAAGCTTGATGATCTGGCCCCGCAGGGCCGGATGGACGCCGAAACCCGTCGTAACGCCCTCAAGGAAGAGCTTCAGTTCTATGTCCTTAATTTTATCTATCACCATCCCGAATATAATAAATGGGTCATGTACGGGGGTTCCGCGCTTCGTATCATCCACGGGCTTGACCGCATGTCGGTCGATCTGGATTTTGAGGTCTCCGAAGAAATAACAAAAAATTTTCTGGAAGAATTAAAAGAAGAGATCGAAGAACATTTTTCCCGCGCCTACAGCACTCGCCCGGGTTTCTTGACCGCCAAAATTGTCTCGGGAAGGGGGCTGCTTCTTAAATTTAATGCCGGTGAGGCGTTAAGCCTTGGCCATCCGTCAGATCAGGTGCATGTCAAAA